>NZ_JACVTT010000059.1:0-29427 GCF_016624665.1 Stenotrophomonas sp. S39
GGGCCCGCGCCCCCGCCCCCCCGCCCGCCCCCGCGCCCCCCCCCCCCCCCCCCCCCCCCCCCCCCCCCCGCTACCTGGGTCTGTCTGCTTCACCACGCCTTCGACCCCCGGCTGCTACAACACTGGCATGGTTGAACCCGCGTCCCCTGTCCCCGTGAATCTACGCAAATATGTCCAGCGCCTGCAGGACAGCTTTCCCATGGCCGTCGGCAAGCGCTTCGTCGAGATCGACGTGCTCACCCAGGCCGCCTCGGTCTCCTTCTACGCCCTGCTCTCGATGGCACCCCTGCTGGTGCTGCTGCTGTGGCTGACCGCCTCGCTGTATCCCCCCGCGCAGCAGGCTCTGGTCGAACAGATCAGCGCCGCCGCCGGCAGCAGCGCGGCCACCGTGGCCGAAACCGTACTGAAGAACGCCGACAACCAGCCGGACGTCGGTTCGCTGGCCGGGCTGTGGAGCACCCTGCTGCTGTTCATCGGTGCCACCGCGGTGTTCGCCCAGCTGCAGAACGCACTCAACCTGATCTTCCGCACCAGCGGCGAGCGGCTCGAGGGCATCAAGGCCTGGCTGCGCAAGCGCGTGTTCTCCTTCGGCGTGGTGCTGGCACTGGGCTTCCTGCTGATCCTGTCGATGACCGCCACCACCATGCTGCAGGTGGCCTTCGCCCAGTTGCCCTCGATCCTGCCGGCCATCGGTTATCTCACCAGCCTGCTGCTGTATGCGGTCGGCTTCGCTTTCATGTACCACTACCTGCCGGACCGACGCGTAGCCTGGCGCCAGGCCTTCATCGGCGGCGTCATCACCTCGGCACTGTTCGCGCTGGGCCGCTATGGCATCGGCGTCTACATCGCCACCGTCGCCCCCGGCAGTGCATACGGCTCGATGGGCGCGCTGGTCATCTCGCTGGTCTGGATCTACTACGCCACCGTGGTGTTCTTCGTCGGCGCACTGATGACCGCAGTGATCGACGAGCGCCTGCGCGCACGTACCCACCTGGCCGCTGCCGGCATCGATCCGGCCAACGCCGGCCCCCTGCCCGGCAGGGAGTAAACTAGGCGGATTGATCGTCCGCCTCGCGTGGCCCCTGGCCGCGCCCCTGCCCTGTTGCCCATGGCCCGTATCCCCGACGCATTCATCGACGACCTGCTGGCCCGCTCCGACATCGTCGAGGTGGTGGGCAGCCGCGTGCCGTTGAAGCGCCAGGGCAAGGAATATGCGGCGCGCTGCCCGTTCCATGACGAGCGCTCGGCCTCGTTCACGGTCTCGCCCACCAAGCAGTTCTACCACTGCTTCGGCTGCGGCGCGCACGGCACCGCCATCAGCTTCCTGATGAACTACGACCGCCTCGAATTCCTCGATGCGGTGGATGAACTGGCCAAGCGCGCCGGCATGGAAGTGCCGCGCAGCGAGAACCCGCGCAACGCCCAGCAGCAGGACGACAGCCGCGAGCTGTATTCCGCGCTGGATGCGGCGACGAAGTTCTTCCAGAAGAACCTCGAAGGCAGCGAGAAGGCCCGTACCTACCTGGACGGCCGCGGCGTGGACGAGGAAAACCGCGCGCGCTTCCAGATCGGCTATGCGCCGGACGGCTACAGCGGCCTGCGCGATGCGCTGGGCAAGGACGAGCGGCGGATGAAGCTGCTCGACCGCGCCGGCCTGTTTTCCAAGAACGATCGCGGCCACGTCTACGACAAGTTCCGCGACCGGGTGATGTTCCCGATCTTCGACCGCCGTGGCCGTGTCATCGCCTTCGGCGGCCGCGTGTTCGAGAAGGACGACGGCCCCAAGTACCTCAACTCGCCGGAAACCGCGCTGTTCCACAAGGGCCGCGAGCTGTACGGCCTATGGCAGGTGCGCCAGGCCAACCAGAAGATCGAGCGGCTGATCGTGGTCGAGGGCTACATGGACGTGGTCTCGCTGTTCCAGTTCGGGGTCACCCAGGCGGTGGCCACGCTGGGCACGGCCACCACGCCGGACCACGCCGAGCTGCTGTTCCGCAACGCGCCGGACGTGTTCTTCTGCTTCGACGGCGACGCCGCCGGCCGCCGTGCCGGCTGGAAGGCGCTGGAATCGGTGCTGCCGCGCATGAAGGATGGCCGCCAGGCGTTCTTCCTGTTCCTGCCCGATGGCGAAGACCCGGACACCATCGTGCGCAAGGAAGGCGCCGAGGTCTTCAACGAGCGCCTGAAGCAGGCCACGCCGCTGTCGCAGTTCTTCTTCGACGAACTGACCCGCGAGATCAACCTGGGCACCCTGGACGGCAAGGCGCGCCTGGCCGAGCGGGCCAAGCCGATGCTGGCGCAGATTCCCGATGGTGCCTTCGGCGACCTGATGAAGCAGCAGCTGGCACAGCTGACCGGCCTGGGCGGTGGCAACGCCGCCGCCGCACGCGCGCCGATGCCGCAGCGCGCGCCGGCCCGGCAGATCCAGCCCATCGCCAAGCGCAGCCTGGTGCGTGGTGCCATCGCCGTACTGCTGCAGCAGCCGTCGCTGGCGATGAGCCTGGGCGGCAAGCACCATTTCCAGGGCCTTCGCCTGCCCGGCGTGGAGCTGCTGCTGGAACTGCTGGGCCTGGTCGAACAGCGCCCGGACATCAGCACCGGCGCCCTGCTGGAACATTTCGATGGCCGCGAAGAACAGGCCTCGCTGCATACGCTGGCCGCGCAGACCATGCCCGGCGACGAGGCGATGTGGACCCAGGAACTGCACGACGCGGTGGCCCAGCTGGAGAAACAACTGCTGGTGCAACGTCTGGACGAGCTGTTGGCAAAGCAGCGCCAGCAGGGCCTGGACGATACTGACAAGTACGAACTGCGCGAACTCTTGAAGGCCCGCGCCACCCTGCGCCTGTAGCGGCAGCCCTACACACGGAGAGAGCATGCTGCTGCGCCTGACCTGCCTGCTGTTGCTGTCACTCTGCACGACCCTGCCCGCCTGGGCCGGGGACACGCCGCTCAATGAAGTCCGCCCCGGCCTGTATGCCGGCGGCCAGCCCAGCGCTGCGCAACTGCAGTCGCTGGCCGCGCAGGGCGTGCGCACCGTCATCGACCTGCGCCAGCCCGGCGAGGACCGGGGGTTCGACGAAACCGCCCAGGCCGAAGCGCTGGGCCTGCGCTACGTGCGCATCCCGGTAGCCGGTGCCGAGGGCCTGGATGCAGCCAACGTGCGCGCCGTGCACCAGGCACTGCAGCAGAGCCAGGGCCCGGTGCTGCTGCACTGCGCGTCGGGCAACCGTGCCGGTGCCGTGCTCGGCCTGGTCAACGCCCGCTACGAACAGGCCAGCCCCGAGCAGGCCCTGCAGCTGGGCCAGCGCGCTGGCCTGACCTCATTGGAAGCGGCCACCCGGCAACGCCTGGCCGCACCCGTTTCCCATCCCTGACCCCCTGTAACAAGGAGCCTGCCCACCATGACCCGCTGGTGGTCGCGCCTGCGACCGGACAACTTCACCCTCGCCCTGCTGTGCACCGTCGGCCTGGCCTCGCTGCTGCCGATGAAGGGCGCCGCCGCCATCGTGCTGGACGATGTCACCACCGTCGCCATCGCCGCGCTGTTCTTCCTGCATGGCGCGCGCCTGCCACGCGAGTCGATCATCGGCGGCATGCTGCACTGGCGGCTGCACCTGACCATCCTGGCGTGCACCTTCATTCTGTTCCCGCTGCTGGGCCTGCTGTTCAAGCCGCTGTCCGGCTGGCTGCTGACGCCTGAGCTGTACATGGGCGTGCTGTTCCTGTGCACCCTGCCCTCCACCGTGCAGTCGTCCATCGCCTTCACCTCGATGGCGCGCGGCAACGTGCCGGCGGCGGTGTGCAGCGCTTCGCTGTCGAGCATCCTCGGCGTGTTCCTCACGCCCCTGCTGCTGACCGCACTGGCCGGTACCTCCGGCGGCGTGCATGACCCGCTGCATGCCATCGGCGGCATCATGCTGCAGTTGCTGGTGCCGTTCGTGGCCGGTCACCTGCTGCGGCCGTGGATCGCCGGCTGGGTGGAAAAGCAGCGTGCGCTGCTGCGCTACACCGACCAGGCCACCATCCTGCTGGTGGTGTATTCGGCCTTCGGCGAAGCCGTGACCGAGGGGCTGTGGAGCAAGACGCCGCTGCTGTCCCTGTTCGCCGTGGCCGTGGTGGCCGCCGTGCTGCTGGGCATCGCGATGCCGCTCATCACCTTCCTGGCCCGCCGCCTGCACTTCAACCGCGAGGACGAGATCGCCATCGTGTTCTGCGGCTCGAAGAAGAGCCTGGCCACCGGCGTGCCGATCGCCAAGGTGCTGTTCGCCGGTGGCAGCCTGGGCGCCATCGTGCTGCCGGTGATGATCTACCACCAGATCCAGCTGATCGTCTGCGGCGTCATCGCGCAGCGGTATGCGAAGCGCGCGCCCTGATTGGGCGCGCGGGTTGTTGTGGGGAGACCATCCACGCATGGCGTGGATCTACTGAACGCGCGGGTGGTTGTGGGAACCCCATCCACGCGTGGCGTGGATCTACTGGGCGCGCGGTGGTTGTGGGGAACCCCATCCACGCGTGGCGTGGATCTACTGGGCGCGCGGGTTGTTGCGGGGAACCCCATCCACGCGTGGCGTGGATCTACCAAACCGCGGATGGCGCTACCCCGCAGTAGATCCACGCCATGCGTGGATGACGCTCGCGCCGCCGCTAATCTACGATGGCCGCGGCGATGTCATGCAGCACTCGGGCGTTGCGCTCCACGTCACTGCCCGGCTCGCCTGTGGCAATCAGGCTGTAGGTCTTGCTGTCTCCCGTCCAGGCAAGTTCAACCCGGGTACGGCCGGCACCATCCACGGCCTTCCCGAGGTTAGCGGGCTTGCCGTTCACCTCGGTGTTCTGCGCCTCCGCGATCACCTCGATCTGCATGCCCGCAGCGAGGAAGTTGTTCTCGCTGAACTCCACGATGCCGACACCCTCCAGCCGGTAGAAGCGGCTCAGGCCCGAGGACTTTGCACCGTCCAACGCGCCACTCGGCTCCATGCCGATCAGCTCGGCGGGTCCGAGGAGAGTAGCGTCCAGCCTGCTGGGAGGCTGCGGCAAACGCTGGCGTAGTTCCGACGCAGAACGCTGAGTACGCGGCACGGCAGCCAGTATTTCGACCTGCGTTGGAATGTTCCCTTCGACAACCTGCACGACACTCTTGGCTCGTTTGATATCAGCACGAAGCTGCTGCTTGACCTCTTCGGGGGCATCCATATCTGCCAATCGCACGATGCGGTAGCTGCCCACCGGCGACGTGTCCGCGTTTAAAGCGGCCTGCATGGTGCGTTGATGCAGCCATTGCCCGACCGCGTCAGCTTCCGCATCAACCTGGGATGCGCATGTAGTTGCCGAGATCGGGATGCAGGCAACAAGCAGCAGATTGAAGTTCATTGCGACCACCTTGCTCCACAGAAGGACGAGTCATCAACGGCCGCAGTGCGGCCCTCGCAAGCAGAGATCGACACCGGGTGCAAAGGATTCGGTGGGAAATCATCCACGCGTGGCGTGGATCTACCGGACCACGGATGGCGCGAGCCTGCAGTAGATCCACGCCATGCGTGGATGAGTTGCGCGACGCTACGGGTCTACCAGCGTGCCGACGCTCAGCTGCGGCATCCACACCCACAAGTCGTACTGGCGGCCGGCATGGGTATCGACCCGTGGGCCGCGCGCCACCTGTTCGGGCACTGACCGCGCCATGCAAGTGCCCGCGCACCCCCAGTACTGGCCATGCTGCGCTTGCAGCCCCACGCTGTAGATATCCAGATCCCGCAGCAGCGATGCCATCGGCCGTGTCTGCATTTCTGGCGGCGCACCTGCCGGCCGCTGCAGCATGGCGTGCACGTTGCCGGTCAGCACCAGCATGCGTGCGCCAGCTGGCACGCGCCGGTACAGACGCCGCAGCTCGGCTGCCATGCGGTTGTCGCGTGTCTGGTTGTTGCCATCACTGTGGTTGACGTCATAGCCGACCACGTCGATGGCACGCCCCCGTGCCTTCAGCGCGCGCAGGTCTTCGATCAGCGCCAGCATGTCGCGGCTGCGACGGCCATCGTGCTGGTCATCGCGCACGGTCCAGAACGCACGGCCGTGCAGGCGCTGGCGTGCCGCCGCCCCGCCATCGGAAGCCAGGTATCCGCGCAGCGTGGGGTTTTCGCCGCGTGGCAGTTCCAATGCAAGCAGGACCGGCGCGCCATCGCGGCTGTAATCGTCCACCAGCTGCCGCACCAGCAGCGGCGTCTCGCGTGTTCCGTGCAATTCACCCAGCACCAGCATGCGGTGATCGGCGGTGTGCTGGCGGATCTGCGAGGCAGTGTCATCGGCATGCGCGGTCACGGCCATGCCCAGCGCCAGCATCAGCGCGGTGGTCCAACGGAAGATCGAATGCATCCCTGCTGCTTCCTGTCCCTGGGGTCAGGAACAGCAATGGCGGCGCCACGAGCGCGGTTCAAGGTGATCCACGCCATGCGTGAAGGTTCCGGCGATCAGCCGAGCATGGGCTCGGCTCTACAGGGCCACGCCCGCCTCGGCCTTCCAGTAGATCCACGCCATGCGTGGATGTCCGCGCGATCAGGCGGGGTCAGAGCCCCTTCGGGGGTCCGACCCTCAGCCGAGCATGGGCTCGGCTCTACAGGTGGCCCATCACATCCAGGGCAGGATCCAGTGGTCCACCAGCAGGAACGCGAACAGCGCCATCAGGTACACGATGGAGTAATGGAACATCTTCATCGAGAACAGCTCGTCCGGCGGGTTCAGCATGCGCCAGGCGTACCAGAGGAACACGGCGTTGAGCACGATCGCGCCGCCCAGGTAGAACGGGCCGCTCATGCCTACCAGGTACGGCACCACGCACACCAGCGCCAGCACCACCGAATACGCCATGATCTGCTTGCGCGTGTGCACCACGCCATGCGTCACCGGCAGCATCGGGATCTTCGCCTTGGCGTAGTCCTCGCGGCGGAAGATCGCCAGCGCCCAGAAGTGCGGCGGGGTCCAGATGAAGATGATCAGCACCAGCAGCGACGAGTACGCCCAGTCCGACGAACCCTGCATGCCGGTGATCGCCGCCCAGCCCAGCATCGGCGGCATCGCGCCGGCCAGGCCGCCGATGACGATGTTCTGCGAGGTCGCACGCTTCAGGTACACGGTGTAGATCACCGCATAGCCGATCAGCGAAGCGAAGGTCAGCACCGCGGTGATCCAGTTCACCCACAGCAGCAGGATCGCCATCGACAGCACGATCAGCACGCCGGCAAACACCAGCACCTGCCACGGCTTGACCTTGCCCACCACCAGCGGGCGCCACGAGGTGCGCGCCATCTGCGCATCGATGTGCGCATCCAGCAGCTGGTTGATGGCGGCGGCAGCCGAAGCGGCCAGCCAGATGCCGAGGAAGCCGAGCGCACCGGCGCGCACCTGTTCCCAGCTGGGCACGCCCGGAATGGCCAGGACCATGCCGACCAGGGCGGTGAAGACGATCAGGGCCACGACCTTCGGTTTGGTCAGGTCCCAGTACTGGCGGTAATTGGAAAACATGGAATCAGTCCGGGGCACGCAGGCGGGCCAGCAGGCTGACCAGTACGAACAACAGGGCGACGGCCACGCCGTTGTGGGCCACGGCCACTTCCAGCGGCAGGGCCAGCTTCACGTTGAGGATGCCCAGGGTGACCTGCAGCACCAGCAGCGCCACCAGCGCGCTGGCCCAGCCACGCATGCTGGGCACGCGGAACAGTCGCAGGCCCAGCCACAGCAGGTAGGCCGCCACCACGATCGCAAACAGGCGGTGCGCCATCTGGATGGCGATGCGCGAGGCGCCATCCAGCACGCCGCCTTCGTAATCCACGCCGATGCCGCGCCACAGGGTGAAGCCTTCGGCGAAGTTGTGCTGCGGCCACCACTGGTTGGCACAGCGCGGGAAATTGTCCAGCGAAGCGCTGCCGCCGCCGCAGGCCAGCGCCGCATAGTTGGCGCTGACCCAGCCACCGAGGGCGATCTGGGTGACCAGCACTGCCACGCCGATGCGCAGCAGCCACTTCAGCCTGGGGGCTTCGGCCAGGGTGATCGGCAGGTGGGTCGCACGCCAGGCCATCCACACCAGCAGCGCGAACATCAGCATGCCGCCCAGCAGGTGGCCCATCACGACGATGGGTTTCAGCAGCAGGGTCACCGTCCACATGCCCAGCAGCGCCTGGAAGATCACCACGGCCAGTGTCAGCAGGGCCGCACGCGCCAGGTCGATATTGCTCCAGCGCAGGGCCGCCAGCAGCAGGATCGCCTCGCCCACCAGGGCCAGGGCGCTGGCCGTGCCATGCCAGCCCATCATGTACAGCGGTATGCCGGCGGCCACCAGTACGCAGGCGGTCACCACCGCCGTGCTTCCGAAGCGCCGCTTGCGGGTGGCCAGCAGGGCCAGGGTGAGGATCTCGATGCCCAGCGCGCCGGCCAGGAAGCGGTGCACCTGCTCGCGCCAGGCCTTGTGGGTTTCCAGCGGGCGGATCTCGGCGGCGGGGTGGCCGATGGTTTCTTCCACGTGCTGCGGCCAGGTGGCCTGGCCATAGCAGGTCGGCCAGTCCGGGCAGCTCAGGCCGGCATCGGACAGGCGGACGAAGGCACCGAACATGATCGTGCTGGCGGTCATGATCATGGCGAACCACGCCAGGCGGTGGAAGTTGCGATGCAGCGCCGGGCGCGCGGAAAGGCTCATCAAACAGGACTCACTTCAGTTTCAGCAACGTGGCCATGTCCTTGCGCAGGCCCCCCAGGTCGGAACCGGGGGCATGGCGCATGATCACGAAGCCGTTCGGATCGATCACGTAGACCGGCAGTCCCGCCGGATCATCGACGCCCGGCAAGGCCGCGCGCAGGGCTGGCGACGGGGCCAGCGGCCGCAGCGCGGGCAGCGAGGCGATCGACGCCGGTGGCGTACCCAGCCACAGGATCTCGACATTATCGGCGTTATGGCCGAACAGCTGCCACACCTTGCCCAGTCCCTGCGACAAAGTGACGCACTGCGCGTCACAGGCGCCGGCGGGGGCTACCAGCAGGCGCCAGGTCCGCGCTTCGGGGTTCCAGGGGTAGGCCTGGCCGTTGGCCAGGGTCGGTGGCTGCTGGCGCAGGTCCACCGGCGGCTCCAGCAGCTGGCCGGCATTGCGGTGCGCGGTCGGCTGCCAGCCGGTGAAGCGCAGCACGGCGGCCAGCGCCATCGCCCCGAAGAACACGGCGAACAGCAGCACCAGGGTCCGGCGGCCGGAACCGCGCGCCTGCGGGGACGTAGCAGTGTTCATGCGGGGCATTTTCTCACGGTTGGGAAAGGGATGCCGGTAGTGCCGGCCGCTGGCAGGCAGCAGGAAACCGGGGGATGCCGGCCAGCGGCCGTCACTACCGGGCCATGGGGCGCTTCCTGCGGCGCTCCAGCACCAGTGCCACCACCAGCACGGTCAGGGCCAGGCCGAACCACTGCACGGCGTAACCCAGGTGGCGCTGCGGCGGCAGCGTGTTGGGCAGCAGGTCGAGGTCGCGCTCATCGCCAAACGGCAGGGCCGGGTCCAGTCGCAGCACCCGGTCAGGCAGCGCGGCCAGCCCCAGCGCGCGGGCCAGGCCGTCGGCCGGCAGGCGGCTGGCCAGCCAGCGCCCGGCCTCGCCGGTGGGCGACACCGCCGGCCCCAACGCCAGGCCGGCCGCGGGCGGCGGCGCCAGCAGCCCGCGTACCGCCACCGGCGAAGGCGGCGCCGGCAGCTGCGGCAACGTGCGATCCGGCGGCAGCGCGCGCCAGCCGAGGTCGACCAGCAGCACGCTGCCGCCGTCACTCTGGAACGGCCGATAGATCTTCACCCCGGCACGGCCGTGGCGCATCTGGTTGTCCAGCAGCACCACCCCGGGCAGGAAGCGGCCATGGTCGGCCACGCCATGCAGCGCACCGGGCGCGGCCAGGGCCTGCGCCAGTGGCAGTGCCTGCGCCGCCGCGGGCCCCTGCGCATCCAGCATCGCCTGCTTGGCGTGCATGCGCTGCAGCTGCCAGAACCCCAATGCGGTGAACGCGGCCATCGCCAGCACCGCCATCAGCCAGCCGATCAGGCGCGTGTGCTGGCGCATCATGACAAGTCCGCGCAAACGCGGTCAGATAGGCGCATCCATCCTGCCCTCGAGCCGCGCATGAGTGATTCGCTGAAGACCCTGCTGGTAATCGCGTTTCTGATCGTCATCGTCTGGAATCTGGGCGCCGGCCTGTATTACCTGCTGGTCGACCGCGGCCAGACCAAGCGCACGGTCAACGCACTGACACGCCGCATCGGGGTGTCGGTGGCCCTGATCGTGCTGGTGATCGTGTGCATCTACATGGGCTGGATCAAGCCGCACGGCATCGGCGGCTGAGGCCGCCGTCGCCCGCGCGGTCAAAGCACGTAGACGAACATGAAGAGCATCAGCCACACCACGTCGACGAAGTGCCAGTACCACGCGGCGGCTTCGAACGCGAAGTGGTTGTCGCGGGTGAAATGGCCCTTGGCCGAGCGCAGCCACATCACGATCAGCATGATCGTGCCCAGCAGCACGTGCGCGCCGTGGAAGCCGGTCAGCATGAAGAACGTCGAACCGTAGATGCCCGAACCCAGGGTCAGGTTCAGCTCCTTGTAGGCGTGGATGTACTCCTCCGCCTGCAGGGTGAGGAAGCCCAGGCCGAGCAGCACGGTCACGCCCAGCCAGACCAGCAGCTGGCGGCGGTTGCCGGCCTTCAACGCATGGTGGGCGATGGTCAGGGTCACGCCGGAGGTCAGCAGGATCAGCGTGTTGATCAGCGGCAGGCCCCAGGCCGGGATGGTCTGGAACGCGCCGCCGATGGCGGCCGGCCCGTTGGTCGGCCAGCCTGCGGAGTAACCCTGCCACAGCAGCTCGTTGGTCATCACCCCGCGGCCTTCGCCGCTGAGCCAGGACAGGCCCAGGTTGCGGGTGTAGAACAGCGCGCCGAAGAAGGCCCCGAAGAACATCACTTCGGAGAAGATGAACCAGACCATGCCCATCCGGAACGAGCCGTCGACCTGGCGGTTGTAGTGGCCGGCCTGCGATTCGCGCACCACGTCGCTGAACCACCAGAACAGGGTCAGCACCAGCATCGCGATGCCGATATAGAAGGTCCAGCGCCCCCAGCTGGCATCGTTGAGCCAGCTGGCCACGCCGACCATGGTCACCATCATCGCGATGGAGCCCACGAACGGCCACCGGCTCTGGGCCGGGACGAAGTACACGTTGGCGTCGGTCGGTGTCTGGGCCATGTCGGTATCCGGGTCAGGGAGCGGCGTGCGCGCCTTCCGAGGTGGCGGCAGGTGCCAGCCGGTCGGACAGCGCGTCGTTGCGGTAGAAGGTGTAGGACAAGGTGATCGTCCTGATTTCCGGCGGCAGGTCCGGATCGACGATGAAGCGCACCGGCATGTCGCGCTTCTCGCCGGCCTGCAGCGTCTGCGCGGTGAAACAGAAGCATTCGGTCTTGCTGAAGAAGCCCGACGCGCGCGCCGGCGCGACGGAAGGCACCGCGCTGCCGACCACGGCGTTGGCGCTGTCGTTGCGGGCGAAGTACAGCGCTTCGTTGAGTTCGCCCGGCACCACGTCCATGGTCAGCTGCTCGGGGTGGAACGACCACGGCAGCCGCGAATTGACGCCGCCATCGAACTCCACGCGCACGGTGCGCTTGCCGGCCGCAGCGCCGGTACTGGCCTCGCTGCCGGGGCCGCGCTCCAGGCGCACGCCGAAGACCTTCTCGCAGGCGATGCGGTACAGCGGCACCAGCGAGAACGTCAGCAGGAATACCGCCACCGCCACGCCGATCAGGCGCGGCAGCCCGGCACTGCGGGACGGAGCGGTGGCCGGCGCCTCGCTCATCGGCCGATCACCCCGCTGAGGATGAAGCCGACGTAGACCAGCACCGCGATGGCGCCGACCCACAGGGCGGTGCGCCTGGCGCGCTGGCGTTGCTGGTAGAGCCGACCGTTGGTCGGCTGCGTTTCGTCAGCCGAGCATGGCTCGGCTCTACACGGGGCAAGCGGGCTCTCGTTATGCATGCCCCACCTCAATGCGTGATGTCGTCATGGGCCAGATCCCCCGGGCGGATGGTCGGCGGCGTGGTGAAGGTGTGCGCCGGCGCCGGCGACGGCAGCGTCCACTCCAGGCCGCGCGCACCTTCCCAGCTGCGCGCTTCGGCCTTTTCGCCATTGCGCAGCGAGGACAGCAGGATCGCGGCCATCATGAACGGCGTGGCGAACATGCCGAACGCACCGATCGAGCTGATCAGGTTCCAGTCGGCGAAGGCCACGCTGTAATCGGGGATGCGGCGCGGCATGCCGGCCAGGCCGAGGAAATGCTGCGGGAAGAACAGCAGGTTGACGAACACGATCGACCACCAGAAGTGCACCTTGGCCCACTTCTCGCTGTACATGCGCCCGGTCCACTTCGGCCACCAGTAGTACACCGCGGCGATCAGCGCGAACACCGCGCCGGTCACCAGCACGTAGTGGAAGTGGGCCACCACGAAGTAGGTGTCGTGGTACTGGAAGTCGGCCGCCACGATCGCCAGCATCAGGCCGGAGAAACCACCGATGGTGAACAGGATGACGAAGGCCACCGACCACAGCATCGGCGCCTCGAACGTCAGCGAGCCACGCCACATGGTGCTGACCCAGTTGAATACCTTCACGCCGGTCGGGATCGAGATCAGCATGGTGGCGAACATGAAGTAGATCTCGCCGCCCAGCGGCATGCCCACGGTGAACATGTGGTGGGCCCAGACGATGAACGACAGGAAGGCGATCGCGGCGGTGGCGTACACCATTGCCTGGTAGCCGAACAGCGGCTTGCGGCTGAAGGTCGGGATGATCTCGCTGACCACGCCGAAGGCGGGCAGGATCATGATGTAGACCTCAGGATGGCCGAAGAACCAGAAGATGTGCTGGTACATCACCGGGTCACCGCCACCGGCGGCGTTGAAGAAGCTGGTGCCGAAGAACTTGTCGGTCAGCAGCATGGTCACTGCACCGGCCAGCACCGGCATCACCGCAATCAGCAGGAAGGCGGTGATCAGCCAGGCCCAGCAGAAGATCGGCATCTTCAGCAGGTCGATGCCCGGCGCACGCATGTTGAGCACGGTGGCGATGATGTTGATCGCGCCCATGATCGAGCTGATGCCGGCGACGTGGATGGCGAACACGCTGAAGGCCACGTTGTAGCCGCCCTGCAGCGACAGCGGCGGGTACAGCGTCCAGCCACCGGCCGGTGCGCCACCGGGCAGGAACAGGGTCAGCAGCAGCAGGCTGAAGGCCACCGGCAGCAGCCAGAACGACCAGTTGTTCATGCGCGGCAGGGCCATGTCCGGCGCGCCGATCTGCAGCGGAATCATCCAGTTGGCCAGGCCGACGAAGGCCGGCATGACGCCGCCGAAGATCATCACCAGGGCATGCACGGTGGTCATCTGGTTGAAGAACTCGGGCTTGACGAACTGCAGGCCCGGCTGCGCCAGTTCGGCCCGGATCACCACGCTCATCGCCGCACCGATGATGAACATGATGAAGCTGAAGCCCAGGTACAGCGTGCCGATGTCCTTGTGGTTGGTCGAGAAGAACCAACGCTCGAAGAAACTCTGGTGGTGGTGGTGATCGTCGTGCCCAACTGCCGAGTGCGCCATCGCAAAACACCTCTCAGAATCGGTTGTCGCCACGGCCGCGAACGGCCGCGGGCTTTACATCACGCGCCGCTGGCTGCGGTGGCAGGGGTATCGCCGGCTTCGGCCGCCGCCGGTGCGGCCGGCGCTGCCGGCGCCTCGCCTGCCGGTGCCGCCGGTTCGGCCGGTGCCGCAGGCGTGGCAGGCGCAGCCGGTGCCGGCTTGCGCTGCGCCAGCCACTGCTTGAAGTCTTCCTTGGACACGGCCTCGACCACGATCGGCATGAAGCCATGGTCCTTGCCGCACAGCTCGGCGCACTGCCCGCGGTACACACCGGGCTGCTCGATGCTGGTCCAGGCTTCATTGATGAAGCCGGGGATGGCGTCCTGCTTCCAGCCCAGCGCCGGCACCCACCAGGCGTGGATCACGTCATCAGAAGTAATGACGAAGCGCACCTTGGTATCGACCGGCAGCACCAGCCGGTTGTCCACGTCCAGCAGGTAATGCGGGTGGCTTTCGCGGGTGGGCACCACGCCACTCTGCCGCACGCGGTCGGACTCGCGGTCCAGGCGGCTGGTGAAGGTGACGTTCTCGCCGAGGTATTCGTACTTCCACATCCACTGGTAGCCGGTGACCTTCACCGTCATCTCGGCATCGCGGGTGTCGTACATCTTGATCAGGTTGGCCGTGGCCGGCCACGCCATCACGATCAGGATGATCACCGGGATCACCGTCCAGATCACCTCGGCCTTGGTGTTGTGGCTGAAGGTGGCGGCCACCGCACCCTTGGATTTGCGGAACTTGAAGATGGCGTAGGCCATCGCCCCGAACACGATGACGCCGATCACCGTGCAGATGATCAACGACAGGTTGTTCGACTCCCAGGCCAGGCGTGAGGTCTGGGTCACCCCCTTGCCCATGTTCAGCTGCCACGGCTTGGGATCGGCGGCCTGCGCCCATGCCCATGCCGGAACCAGTCCCCCGGCCACCAGGCTGGCGACCGCTGCAACGCACTTCGTGCCCCACCTGCTGCTTTGCTTCATTGCCTAGACCCTTAGCGTCGTCGGTTGCCGCCATCGCTGGCGGCGAGCAAGCCTTCAAGCATTTCAGCGAGCGTCTGGCGTTCGGCCGGCGCGAGGAAACTCCCCACCTCCACCTGCCGTCCGCTGGATGCCAGCCGGACCCTCTCGTCGTCGGTGAGCAGGCGCACCCAATGCGGGTGGGCCCGGAACACCGGCGATCCACCGGGTACGGGGATGACCTCCACGCACGCCGGCACGACCCGGATCTCCTCCTGCCGTTCACCGCTGCGCCACAAGGCGCGCAAGGCGGCTGCCAGCAACAGGCTGTACAGCAGCGCGAACAGGGGGGCGAATGCATTGCCGGCCAACCACCCGAGGGCGGAGACCAGCCACATCGCACCCGACAACACAGCAAACAACAGGATGAACTGCCGGGCATCGAGCGCCCGTGGGGGACGCAGCCGCAGCTGCGTACCTGACCCATCCGGAGCTGGAAGCACCTCGATCATGTCGCAACCGCGTTCCTGCCGCGGGAAACGTCTCGATGGTAGCCCCGCCCTCTCACCGGTAGCAAGGGTCCATTCACACTTTTTCCCATGTTGCAATACAGCATGACCCCGGCGGCGCGAATGACGAATTCAGCACAAATGCTGTCGAGCTTTCTGAACACGCTGAATCCACCACGGCTAGGGGCTATCAGCCCTCTACAAAGGTGTCTGCGGGGCACTTCCGCAGGGCGCAAAAATGATTAAAATCGCCAAGTTTTCCACTGGCCGGATCGGCATGAACGCACCCTCCTCCTCCCCTGCCGCCCACGACGCCCCGCGTCCGGGCGCGCTGCTGTCGCCGGAACTGCCGGCGTCCCCCAACCCGTTCCGCCAGGCCATCACCGATGCCTGGTTGAAGGACGAGGCCAGCCATGTGCGCGAGCTGCTGGCCCAGGCCCGGCTGCCCGCCGAGGAGCAGGCCCGCGTGCAGGCGCTGGCCGCCGACCTGGTCGGCCGGGTGCGCGTGCGCGCCAAGGACCAGGGGGCGATCGAAGCCTTCATGCGCCAGTACGACCTGGGCAGCGAGGAAGGCGTGCTGCTGATGTGCGTGGCCGAGGCGCTGCTGCGCATTCCGGACCAGGACACCGCCGACAAGCTGATCCGCGACAAGCTGGCCGACGCCGACTGGGAAAAGCACCTGGGCGGCAGCGACTCGGTGCTGGTCAACGCCTCCACCTGGGGCCTGATGCTGACCGGCAAGCTGGTGCAGATGAACGACGCCACCCGCGCCGACGCCCCCAGCGCCTTCAAGCGCCTGGTCGGCCGCGTCGGTGAGCCGGTGGTGCGCCTGGCCGTGCGCCAGGCCATGAAGATCATGGGCCACCAGTTCGTCATGGGCCGCACCATCAGCGAAGCGCTGTCGCGCTCGCACAAGGGCGACAACGCCAGCTACCGCTACTCCTTCGACATGCTGGGCGAAGGCGCGCTGACCATGAAGGACGCGCTGCGCTACCTGGAAGACTACCGTCGTGCGATCCACGCCATCGGCGGCGATCACAAGGCACGCGGCGGCCGTCCCGACGGCGACGTCAACAACGCCCCGGGCATCTCCATCAAGCTGTCGGCGCTGTACCCGCGCTACGAGCACGCCAAGCGCGAGCGCGTGCTGACCGACCTGGTGCCGGGCGTGCTGGAACTGGCACAGCTGGCCAAGAGCTACGGCATCGGCTGCACCGTCGACGCCGAAGAATCCGACCGCCTGGAACTGTCGCTGGACATCATCGAACAGGTGTTCGGCGATGCCTCGCTGGCGGGCTGGGATGGCTTCGGCGTGGTTGTGCAGGCCTACCAGAAGCGCACCCCGTACACGATCGACCACCTGGCCGACATGGCGCGCCGCGCCGGTCGCCGCCTGCAGGTGCGCCTGGTCAAGGGCGCCTACTGGGATGCCGAGATCAAGCGCGCGCAGATCGAAGGCTACCCGGGCTACCCGGTGTTCACCCGCAAGCAGAACACCGACGTGTCCTACCTGGCGTGCGCCAAGCGCCTGTTCACCCATGCCGACGCGATCTACCCGATGTTCGCCACGCACAATGCGCACACCATCGCAGCGGTGCGCAGCATCGCCAACGGCGGCGTGTACGAGCACCAGAAGCTGCACGGCATGGGCGACGACCTGTACGCCGAAGTGGTGCCGGCCGACCGCCTGGGCCTGCCGTGCCGCGTGTATGCGCCGGTCGGTTCGCATGAAGACCTGCTGCCGTACCTGGTGCGCCGCCTGCTGGAAAACGGCGCCAACTCCAGCTTCGTCAACCGCATCACCGACGAACGCGTGCCGATCGCCGACCTGATCCGCGATCCGGTCGAGATGGTCGCCTCGTTCGCCTCGATCCCCCACCCGAAGATCCCGCTGCCGGTTGACCTGCTGCGCAGCCAGAACCACGACAGGAAGAACTCCATGGGCGCCAACCTCGCCAACGACAACGAACTGCGCGCCCTGGCCGAGCAGATCAACGCGGCTGTGAAGTCTTGGCAGGCCGCTCCGCTGGTACCGGGTGCCAATCCGGCCGGTGCCGCGCTGCCGGTGACCAACCCAGCCGACACCCGCGAAGTGGTCGGCCAGTGGCTGGCCGCCGATGCTGCCACCGTGCAGAAGGCCCTGGCCAATGCCGTGGCCGCACAGCCGGCCTGGAACCGCACCCCGGCCGCCAGCCGCGCCGCCATCCTCGAGCACGCCGCCGACCAGCTGGAAGCGCGCATGCCGGAATTCATGGCGCTGTGCGTGAAGGAAGCCGGCAAGAGCCTGCCCGACAGCATCGCCGAAGTGCGCGAAGCCGTGGATTTCCTGCGCTACTACGCCAAGCAGGCGCGCGAGCAGTTCAGCCACGCCGAGAAGCTGCCCAGCCCGACCGGTGAATCCAACGAACTGCAGCTGCACGGCCGCGGCGTGTTCGTCTGCATCAGCCCGTGGAACTTCCCGCTGGCGATCTTCCTGGGCCAGGTGGCCGCTGCACTGGCCGCCGGCAACAGCGTCATCGCCAAGCCGGCCGAACAGACCAACCTGATCGGCTACTACGCGGTGAAGCTGCTGCACGACGCCGGCGTACCGGCCGAGGTGGTGCAGTTCCTGCCGGGCGACGGCGCCACCGTCGGTGCCGCGCTGACCGCCGACCCGCGCGTGGCCGGCGTGGCCTTCACCGGTTCCACCGACACCGCCCGTGCGATCAACCGCGCGATGGCCGCACGTGACGCCGCCATCGGCGTGCTGATCGCCGAGACCGGCGGCCAGAACGCCTTCATCGCTGACTCCTCGGCGCTGCCGGAACAGCTGGTCAAGGACGCGATCGGTTC
This sequence comes from Stenotrophomonas sp. S39, assembly GCF_016624665.1. Taxonomy (NCBI): domain Bacteria; kingdom Pseudomonadati; phylum Pseudomonadota; class Gammaproteobacteria; order Lysobacterales; family Lysobacteraceae; genus Stenotrophomonas; species Stenotrophomonas sp. S39. The sequence continues at coordinate 17,982 of NZ_JACVTT010000059.1, forward strand.
GGCCTTCACCTCCGCCGGCCAGCGTTGCTCGGCCGCGCGCGTGCTGTTCGTGCAGGACGACATCGCCGACAAGGTGATGACCATGCTGGCCGGTGCAATGAAGGAACTGAAGGTCGGCAACCCCGGCCTGCTGTCCACCGACGTCGGTCCGGTGATCGACGCCGATGCGCTGAAGATCCTGCAGGACCACGCCGAGCGCATGGACCGCGAAGCGCGCCTGATCGCTGCTGCCGAGCTCTCGGCCGAAGCGGCCAACGGCACCTTCTTCGCACCGCGTGCGTATGAACTGAAGGACCTCGGCCAGCTGCAGAAGGAAGTGTTCGGTCCTGTGCTGCACGTCATCCGCTGGAAGGGCGACCAGCTGGATGCGGTGATCGACCAGATCAACGCCACCGGCTACGGCCTGACCCTGGGCGTGCATTCGCGCATCGACGAGACCGTCGACCGCATCAGCAACGGCGTCCACGTCGGCAACGTCTACGTCAACCGCAACCAGATCGGTGCGGTGGTCGGCGTGCAGCCGTTCGGCGGCCAGGGCCTGTCCGGTACCGGCCCGAAGGCCGGCGGCCCGCACTACCTGCTGCGCTTCGCCACCGAGAAGACGGTGACGGTGAATACCACCGCTGCCGGTGGCAACGCCTCGCTGCTGACCCTGGGCGACTGATCGTCTGCATCATGCAGTGAACGAAAAACCCCGCGAAAGCGGGGTTTTTTGTGCGATCACGCCACCACGCTGAACCGGTTGTCCGCGCGCTCGGCCAACGCGTCCTGCACCCTCGCGATGCGCGTTTCCAGATCGCCTTCCAGCAGCATGTACCCGACACCCCGCGCCTGCAGTTCGCGCACGTACCACGCATGCTGCTGCGCACGGAACGACTCGCCCACCCGCGTGCCATCCTGGTCGAACGCAATGTCCGGCGCGCACAGGAACAGCAGGTCGTAGGGCCGCAACGCCGCCTGCAGCAGCGCCTGCGGCGCCGTGCCGAACATCCAGCCGCTGTAGCCCAGGGTCACCAGCGGCGTGGTATCGCAGAACAGCCAGCGCTGCGCCGCCAGCGCGGCCGCCTCCTCACGCCGGGGCTGCTCCTCGGCAATGCGCAGCAGATCCTGCGCCTGCAGCTCACCGCCCTGCGCTTCCCACAGCGTGCGACCGTACTCGGGCACCCACTGCGTACCCATGCGTCCGGCCAGCACGCGCGCCAGCGTGGTCTTGCCGGTGGACTCGCCGCCGATGAACGCCACGCGCTGCACGTAGGCCGCGTACACCTCCGCTGAAAGACTCTGCCGGTGTGCATGCGGATCGCCGCGCAGCTGGGTGCCGCTGGCCTGGCCGACATCGAGGCTGCGCTCCAGCCGCTGGTGCTGCACCGGCGCGTTGAAATGCCCGGCCAGCGCAGCCGCGAAGCCGTCGCCGTAGTCCTCGCCGGTGAACACCGCCTGCACCGGCCCACCAAACAGGTGCAGGCACAACCAGGCGGTGAAATCGCGCTGCGCCTGCTCGCTGTCATCGTCCCGTGGCAGCACGCGCGGTGGCAGACCGTGCTGTTCGCAGAGCGCCGCCAGGCGTGCATCGTCCAGCACCGCAACCGTCGCCTGCGGGAAGCGCGCACGCAGCCAGCGCTCGCGGCGCGCGGCGCTGTAACCGGCAAAGCCGGGCTGCGACCAGCTGATCACCCGCAAGGCCCGGCAGCGGGAGGCCGCAAAGTCGATCAGGCGTTCGTGGCCGCGGTGCAGCGGGCAGAACTTGCCCACCACCAGCCCCCGCTCGACGCGCTCAGGCAGCGGCATCGGCCGCCCTGGCCTCGGCACGCATCAGGTTGCGCCAATGGCGCAGCGCCACCAGCGCATTGATCCAGAAGCCGATGTAGAGGATCGAGGTCAGGTGCAGGCCGCGGCTGTAGTACAGCGGCACGGCGATGGTGTTGACCAGCAGCCACACCCACCACGATTCCAGCTTGCGCCGCATCATCAGGATCTGCGCGATCACGCTCAGCACCAGCACCGCCGAATCGATGTAGGGCGCGTAGGCATGGGTGAGGCGGGTCAGCATCCAGCCGTAGGCAACGGTGGCCACCACCGCCAGCGGCAGCAGCCAGGCCCACGCCCGCGGGCGCACCGGGGTGATCGGCAGGGGCGCGCCGTGGTCGCCGCGCAGCCACTGCCACCAGCCCAGCACGCTGATGGCGATGAAGAAGAACTGCAGCACCATGTCCGCATACAGGTGCGAACGCTCGAACACCGCCGCGAACAGGGCGCAGCCGACGATGCCCATCCACCAGGTGTGCACGTTGTTGCGCCCGGCCAGCAGGATCGAGCCGGCGACGGCGATGTTGGCAGCCAGCTCCAGCTGGAAGTTCGGATCGGTCAGATTCATGGCGCCATTGTCGTTGATCCGCGCGGCGAACGTGGATGGCACAGGTACCCGTTCCGTGCACGCCATGCGTGGATGGGCCTTACACGCGTTCCATGAAGGCCTCCACCGGCCCACCCTCGCATTTCCAGTCCGCATACACGCCCACCATCCCGCACTCGGCGCAGCGGCAACCGATATAGAGCCACTGGACGTCCTGCGTCCCCTCATACAGCGCCACGCCGCAGTGGATCGACAACGCCGCGTTGTCGCACATGCAGACGTGCTCATCCAGATTGGCCTCGGCCAGGTACTCTGCGCTGTCGAACATCAGGTGCGATTCCCCGCACGCCACGCAGTCGCGGCGAGCAGCCCCTTCCACCTCGTCGTCAAACAGATGGAAGCGGGCCGAACCGCAGCTGCACAGCGCCGCGCGGAACAACGTGGCCGGGTAGCCCGCCGCCCTGCTGTAGTTGCCGATCACCGCGGCGATGTCGCCGTCCTCGTCGCCGTACCAGTACTTGCCCTTGCGCGTGAGCGCCATCGTTGCCTCCAGCAGGAATCCATCCACCGTGATTGTGCCTGTGCGGTAGATCCATGCCATGCGTGGATGGCTCATCCCACAAAAAGAAAGCCCCGCTTGCGCGGGGCTCCCTCGTGCTGCTTCAGGCCTTAGCCTGGATCAGAACTTGTACTGGAACGACGCAGCCAGCACGTCACCACGGACCTTGTACTTGCCCGACAGCGAGTTGCCCTGGTTGTTGGTGGTCGCAGCAACATTCACGTTCGGGTCGCTGGTGAACAGGTGGGTGTAACCGAAGTTGTATTCGGTGTTGGCCGACGGGGTCCAGCCCACGCCCAGCGACAGCCACTTGCGGCTGGTATCCGGCACGCGCACGTCACGGTGGGCATCGGTGGTCGGCGTCTGGTCCAGGGCCACACCGCCGCGCAGAGTGACCGTGTCGCTCAGCTTGAAGTCCGTACCCAGCGAGACGAAGGTGGTATCGCGGTAGCCGAAGTCCAGCACCGAATCCGGCTGCGCCGAAGCGTAATCGATGGTGACCTGGTCGAAGGCGGTCGACCAGGCCGTGCGGGTGACGTCACCCATCACGGTCCAGCGGTCGTTGACCTTGTGGGTCACGCTCAGGGTGGCCGAAGCCGGCAGCTTCACCGTGGCCTTGCCGCTGGTCGTTACGAAACGACCCGGCTGCGCTGCAGCCAGCACGGTTGCAGCAGCGGGCGGCACGACGAAGGTGGCGTCACCGCCGGTGATCTTGTGCTCGACCTTGGAGCGGTAGCTGAGGCCGATATGGGTGTTCTCATCAAGGCTGAACAGACCGCCGACGGTCCAACCCACGGCATTGTTGTCGCCTTCCACGGTCAGCTTGCCATCGGCGCTGCCCGGGGCGAAGCCCGGGACGCGCGACTGGGCCAGCGCGGTACCGAAGTCGATGTTGTTGCTCAGTTCAATGGTCAGGTGCTCAACGAACACCGATGCACCGAACGACACGTACGGATTTACGTCATAGGACGCGGCGAAGCCAAGGTCGATGGCCTTCAGGTCGGTCTTCAGACCGCTGTAGCGACCCACCCAGCCGTTGTCGTATTCGGTCTTGAAGCCGAACGGAGCGGTCAGCGAGACACCGAAGTGCGCCTTCTCGCCGATCGGCATATGGAAGTACGCGGCCGGCACCGGAGCGATCATGCCGGCATCGCCACCGTCGCTGCCGGTCTGTGCGGCGCCGGTCGGCTTACGACCCTGGCCCTTGAACTCGGCCTTGAAGCTGATCGCGCTGAGGTCACCCTGGACCATGGTACCGTCCAGCTGGCGCATGCCGGCCGGGTTGACGGCGATGATGGAGGCGTCGCCCTCGGCGCTGCCAGAGCCGGCGAACGCACGGCCCAGGCCCTTGGCGCTGTTTTCCTTCAGCTGGAAGGCAGCAGCGTTGGCATCGGCGGCGGCCAGCGCACCGGCAACGCCGACGGCCAGCAGGGTCAGTCGGGCAATGGTGGAAGCAGTTTGCATCGTGTTCTCTCTCCGGTAAGCGGTGATGGTGCTCTGAGTGCGCCTGCGCCTACCGGACCCGCAAAGGTCCGCCAGAACGCGCCGGATTCCCCTCCCGACATACGACGCCGTATGCGAGTATTACCCAGAGCCGTTAATGAAACAATAACAGCAGCGGCCGTATTTCCGGTGCGAAAACTGAACAGGCGCCACGCCCGCGCATAGTCCCGGCACGCTAGGCTAGCGCCCATGTTCGTGTCTCTCCCGTCCCGCAAGAAGGCCACGCTGCGCTGGGCTACACCCGTGCTGTTTGCGGCACTGTGGCTGGCGTTCCTGTGGTCGATCTCGCGCCCGTGGGACGCCCGCAACAGCCTCTGGCTGGACTGGGGCGCCCTGTCCACCGGCCTGACCCACCCGCTGGACTGGTGGGCGACCCTGCAGGACGGCAGCGTGCTGCGGTTGTTCACCGCCCTGTTCCTGCATGCTGACTGGTCACACCTGCTGGGCAACCTGGTGTTCCTGCTCATCTTCGGCCTGCCCGCCGAACGGGTGCTGGGGCCCTGGCGCCTGATGCTGCTGTTCCTGGTGGGGGGCGCGGTGTCCAACCTGGTGGCGATCTACACCATGGGCAGCCCGGACCAGATCATCATCGGCGCCAGCGGCGCGGTGTCGGCCATGATCGGCGCCTACCTGGCCCTGTTCCCGGCCGCCCGGCTGGGCGTGGTCATCCCGCTGGGCCTGTTCCTGGAGTTCGTGCGCGCCCCGGCCTACCTGCTGATCGGCGTCTGGGCCGCACTGCAGGTGGTGTTCGCCCACATCGGCCCCAGCTTCGGAATGGTGGCCTGGTGGGCGCACATCGGCGGCTTCGTGTTCGGCCTGCTGTACGGCGTGTACGTGCGCGCGGCCATCGCCCGCAAGCTGCGCAAGCGCCACGGCTTCTGACCACCGGGTAGTGCCGGCCGCTGGCCGGCTCCCCCTCAGCGGTTGCGGGCGCGGCTGACCAGCAACGTGTTGTGGTGGGTATCGAACACCAGCGTTGCGCCACCTTCCAGCGCCACGGCGTATTCGAAGAACGGCAGCTCGCCCAGCAGAGGCAGAAGCTCGCTCGCCTGCAGTGACCACACCGGCCAGGGCGGTGCGCACTCTTCGGAAACGATCAGCTGGATCTCTCCCTGCGCAGGGGCCAGCAGCTCCTCGAGCCGGGCAAGCCCCTGCATGCCATCGTCGTAGCAGGCGTGCACCTGCGTGGCCGGTGCGCCGTCCCACCAGAGAACCCGGTCGGGGGCGATACAGTGCCGATGCGCGAGCGCGTCCAGCCAAGGCCCGGCTACACCGGGCGCCCATGGCTCCCGGCCCAGCCGTCCAGCGATCAGGGTCGCAACGTCAGCGTCATCCATGAGGCGAGCTCCGTGTCGCCGGGCGTGGCCCGGCGCTACCTCAGGGCTTGGCCGGGGTTTCGGCTGGCTTTGCTTCCGGCTTTGCTTCCGGCTTCGCCTCGGCGGGTTTTGCTGCCTTCGCCGCCTTCTCCGCATCGGCCTTGGCCGCCTCCGCCTTCAGGCGCGCAGCCACCGAACCTGGGTTCTTCAGTTCGGCCAGGGCATCGTTGATCGGGGCATCGCCCGGCAGCACCGCGCCGGCGCGGTAGCCCTCGGTGCCTTCATCATCGCCACGCAGATGGCCCGGCAGGGTCGCCTCGCTGTAATCGCTCAGGCTGGCCGGCAGTGCATCTTCCTCCGGCGTCGGCGCCGGCTTCAGCTCCACGTCGGGCACGATGCCGGTGGCCTGGATCGACTTGCCGCTGGGCGTGTAATAGCGCGCGGTGGTCAGCTTGACCGAATCGCCGTTGTCCAGCGGCAGCACGGTCTGCACCGAGCCCTTGCCGAAGGTACGGCTGCCGACCACGCGCGCGCGCTTGTTGTCGCGCAGCGCACCGGCCAGCACTTCGGATGCGCTGGCCGAACCGGCGTCGGTCAGCACCACCACCGGTGCGCCCTTCAGCAGGTCGCCCGGGGTCGCATCGAAGCGTGCATCGCTGATGCTGATGCGGCCGCGGGTGCTGACGATGTTGCCCTTGTCGAGCAGGTCATCGGCCACCTGCACCGCAGCGGTCAGCAGGCCACCAGGATTGCTGCGCAGGTCCAGCACCAGGCCCTTGAGCTGGCCACCGGCCTGCTTCTGCAGCTGCTGCACGTGCTTCTGGAAATCAGAACCGGTATCGGCCTGGAAGGTGCTCAGGCGGATGTAGCCGTAGCCAGGTTCGAGCATGCGGCTCTTCACGCTGGTCACGCGGATGGTCTGCCGGGTCAGGCTGACGTCGAACGGCTTGGGCTTGCCGTCGCGCACGATGGTCAGCACCACCTTGCTGCCAGCGGGGCCACGCAGCGGTTCGCTGGCATCGATGGCGCTGATCGGCTTGCCGTCGATGGCGATGATCAGGTCGCCGGCGAGAATGCCGGCCTTGGCCGCCGGCGTGTCGTCGATCGGCGAGATGACCTTCATGCTGGCGTTGTCCGGCTGCTGCTGCAGCTCCACGCCGATGCCTTCGTAGGCGCCGTTGGCCTGTTCGTCGAAGGCCTCGGCGTCTTCCTTGTTGAAGTAGGTGCTGTGCGGATCGAGGTCCAGCAGCAGGCCGCGCACCGCCGACTGCATCAGCTTGTTGTCATCGACCGGATCGACATAGGCGGCGCGGACCGCGTTGTACACCGAGACGAAGCGACGGATGTCTTCCAGCGGCACCTTCGAGGTCACCGCCTCCTCGTTGCTCGCTGCCTGGCCGGAGGTATCGGTGGCGGCCGGCGCAGTCTGCTGCGCCCAGGACAGCGCTGGCATCAGGGCCAGCAAGAGGGTGGCGGTACGGGCTGCGCGCATGGATCACTCCTGTCGACGGTGGCATCGTGCCCAAGGCACATTCCCCGATTATGCGCGAAGCGTAGCTAAATTCCCGTTGAATCCGGCCCTGCCTGCGGTGCCTTCGATTCAGCGCCGCTGCAGCCAGCTGTCCGGGTTGACCGGCTGCCCGCCACGGCGCAGTTCGAAGTACAGCGCGGTGACGCCCTGGCCACCGGAATTGCCGACCTTGGCCACGGCATCGCCACGGCTGACCCGCGCGCCGGCATCCTTCAGCAGGGTGTCGTTGTGTGCGTACAGGCTCATGTAGCCGTTGCCATGGTCGACGATCAGGATCATGCCGTAGCCGGTCATCCAGTCGGAGAACACGACGGTGCCATCGGCCACAGCGGTGACGGTGCTGCCGGCCGGTGCGCCGATCAGCACGCCGCTGCTGGTGCGCCCGTCGGGCAGCTTGGCGCCATAGCGGGCCAGCAGGTTGCCGGACAACGGCCAGCCCAACCCGCCCACCTTCGGCGCAGGCGCAGAGGCCACGGCCGGCGGCACCTTGGTTGGCGGCGGCGGGCGGCCTTCGGCCTTGGCCTGGCGTGCCGCCTTCTCGGCAGCGGCCTTCTCCGCGGCCGCCTTGCGCGCGGCGGCGCGGCGTTCGGCCTCGGCACGGGCCGCCGCTGCGCGCAGGTTGGCCAGCAGCGTTTCCAGTGCCTTGGCATCCTGGCCAAGCGCCTGTTCCTTCTCGCGCCGGTCCTTGAAGCGTTCTTCCAGCGAGGCCACGGTCTGCGCGCGATCGCGGCGATCGGCGGCCAGCGTGGCCGCCTGCTGCTTCTGGTCGCGCTGCGCGCCCTGCAGGGTCTGCCGGCGCTCGGCAATCTGGGCCTGCAGCGTCTCCAGTTCCTTCAGGTCGCCGGTGAGGGTGGCGATGCGCTGGGCGCGCTCGCGCTGCAGGTAACGGTGATACGCCAGGGCGCGGTTGGCATCGGCCACCGTGTCCTGCGACAGCAGCAGCTTGAGCGGGGCATGGTTGCCGAGCTGGTAGGCCGCACGCAGCAGCCCGGCCAGTTCGCGGTTCTGCTGGGCCAGGTTGGCCTGCAGGGTCGCGCGGCGCTGCTCGGCCTCGGCCAGGGCCTGGTTCTGCTCGCGCAGCGCGGTTTCGGTCTGTGCCAGCATCCGGCCGCTGCGCGCGACCTTTTCATCCGCATCGCGCAACTGCCGCGAGGCCTGCCCGCGCTGGCCCTCGATCTGCCGGCGCTCCTGCGCAACGCCCTTCAGTTCGGTGCGCAGCTTCTGCAGCTTGCGCTCGGCCTCGCGGGTGGAGGCGGTCTGCGCACTGCCCGGCAGGGGAACCGCCAGGGCCAAGGCCAGCCCCAGCAACAGGCAACGCCCGGCGCGGGCAGCGGCGGTGTGATGTCGGCGTGAGGGGAAGACGTTGTCGCGCAAGGGCTTTCCAGTGACTTCAGGCAGTTGCAGGGGGTGCCCGGGAATGGTGACATCAACGCACGCGGCCTGCCAGCCGCACAACAACGAGGTCCCCCATGAAAACGCTCTCCATTCCGCTGCTGTTGGGCGCGCTGCTGGTCGCCGGCCCGCTCGGCGCGCAGGACAACATCAGCAAGGTCAACGGCAGCATCAGCGCCGATCCGGGCCAGCGCTACGGCAAGCTGGACACCGTCAACGGTGGCATCCGCGTCGGTGATGGCGTCGAGACCGGCAGCATCGACACCGTCAACGGCGGCGTCACCGTGGCCGACCGCGCACACACCGGCAGCATCGAGACGGTCAACGGCAGCGTGCGCCTGGGCCGTGAGGTCATTGCCCGCGGCGATGTCAGCACGGTCAACGGCAGCATCTTCAGCGACCACGGCAGCCAGATCGAGGGCGGCGTGGAAACGGTCAACGGTGGCATCGGCCTGGTCAACAGCCGCGTGCGCCAGGACGTGGAGACGGTCAACGGCGACATCACCGTGGGCATCGGCTCGCAGGTCGGTGGTGGCCTGCGCGTGCGCAAGCCGAACTTCAGCGTTTCGCTCACGGCCAGCCGCAAGCCGCGCGTGATCATCGGCCCGAACGCCGTGGTCGAAGGCGCCCTGCTGTTCGAGCGCGAGGTGGTGCTGTACGTGCACCGCACCGCGCGCGTCGGACCGATCACCGGTGCCGAGCCGATCCCGTTCGACACCGATACCGCGCCGGCGGACTGAGTCCCCGGCGCTGCAGTACGGGGAATGTTCCCCTTCACCGGCCGCGCCCGGCGTGGCCATCCCTCGTGTATCCAGGAAACGACGATGCCCCGCAAACTCCTCCTGTGCCTGGCCGCCGCGGCCGCGCTCAGCGCCTGCAAAGGCGAAGACACCTCCACCCCGGCACCGGCCGCCAGCCCCGACGCTGCGGCCACCCCGGCGGCCCACACCTTCTCGCCCGGCATCAACGCCGCCGACTTCAGCGAGATGGTCAAGACGCTGGCCTCGGACGAGTTCGAAGGCCGCGCCCCGGGCAGCAAGGGCGAAGAGCTGACGGTCAACTACATCCGCGACCAGATGCAGCGCATCGGCCTGCAGCCGGGCAACGGTGACAGCTGGTTCCAGGACGTGCCGATGACCGAGACCACGGCCGACGAGTCGACCGTGCTGAAGATCACCCAGGGCGGCAAGACCACCGAGCTGAAGTTCGGTACCGACATGGTGGTGGGCACCCGTACCGGCCAGGCCGAGGTGAAGGTCGATGCCAGCGACCTGGTGTTCGTCGGCTACGGCGTCGATGCGCCGGAACAGAAGTGGAACGATTACGCCGGCCAGGACTGGAAGGGCAAGACCGTCGTCATGTTCGTCAATGACCCGGGCTTCCATGTCGACGACGAGAAGCTGTTCGACGGCAAGCGCATGACCTACTACGGGCGCTGGACCTACAAGTTCGAGGAGGCCGCACGCAAGGGGGCTGCCGCCGCGCTGATCGTGCACGACACTGCCGGTGCGTCCTATGGCTGGGACGTGGTGAAGAACTCCTGGGCCGGCCCGCAGTACGACCTGCCTGCCAAGGATGATCCGGAAACCCGCATCCCGGTGCAGGGCTGGCTGAGCGCGGAGGCTGCCAAGGCGCTGTTCGCCGGTGCCGGCCTGGACCTGGCGCAGGCCTACAAGGATGCCAGCAAGCGCGGCTTCAAGCCGGTGCCGCTGAAGGCCACGGCCGCCGTCGACCTGAAGAGCCAGATCGCGCAGAAGCAGTCGCGCAACGTGGTGGGCGTGCTGCCGGGCAGCAAGCGTGCCGACGAAGCCGTGCTGTACATGGCCCACTGGGACCACCTGGGCAAGCATGAAGGCGAAGAAGGCGACAACATCTACAACGGTGCCGTGGACAACGCCACCGGCGTGGCAGGCATCCTCGAAGTGGCCGAGGCCATGGCCCATCAGGATCCCAAGCCGGAGCGTTCGGTGGTGTTCCTGGCGGTGACCCTGGAAGAGTCCGGCCTGCTGGGTTCCAAGTACTACGTGGCCCACCCGACCTTCCCGCTGGACAAGATCGCCGGTGTGATCAACATCGATGCGATGTCGGTGGCAGGGCGTGCCAAGGACGTGACGGTGACCGGCTTCGGCAGCTCGGAGCTGGAGGACATCCTCAAGCCGCTGGCCGCCGCACAGGACCGCACCCTGCACGGTGAGACCTCGGTGCAGAGCGGCTTCTACTTCCGCTCGGACCACTTCAACTTCGCCAAGGCCGGCGTGCCGGCGCTTTATGCCGACGGTGGCGAGGACCTGCGCGACGGCGGCGTCGAAGCGGGCCGCAAGGCGGCTGCCGATTACGGCAACAACCGTTACCACGGGCCGAAGGATGAGTTCGATGCCACCACGTGGAAGCTGGATGGCACCGTGGAAGACCTGGAGCTGATGTACGGCGTGGGCAAGGAACTGGCCGGCGGTGATCGCTGGCCGAACTGGTATGAAGGCAATCCCTTCAAGGCCGCCCGCGACGAGATGATGAAGAACAAGGCTCCGGCCCCGTAGAGCCGAGCTTGCTCGACTGAAGCGTCTTGAGGTCAAAGCGGCGCCCATAAGGGCGCCGCCTTTTTGTGCGTGGTAGGCGGCCCATCCACGCATGGCGTGGATCTACAGCCTTGGTTGGCACCGCGCAACGCGCGGCGACGCCGGCATCGTGATTATCCGCGCGCAAAGAAAAACCCCGCTGCGTCAGCAGCGGGGTTTTGGGTGTAAACCCTGGCGATGACCTACTCTCGCATGGCTTGAGCCACACTACCATCG
>NZ_JACVTT010000005.1:0-86010 GCF_016624665.1 Stenotrophomonas sp. S39
CCCCCCCCCCCCCCCCCCCCCCCCCCCCCCCCCCCCCCCCCCCCCCCCGCGGGGGGGGGGGGGCCCCCCCCCCGGCCCCTGCCCACCACATCGACAGGGGGAATCCCAATGACGATCCAACGCACCTCGCGCCCCGGCCCGTTCGCCGCGTCGCTCAGCCTGGTCCTGGTCGCCGGCCTGCTGGCCGGTTGCCGCAGCACCGCACCCGCCGGGGAATCGCCGGCTGCGGACACCCTGGTCAGCTTCCCCGATGCCAGCAAGGCATCACTGAAGGAAGGCACCTATCCCGACGTGGCCGACCTGCGCCGCTTCGCCCCTGGCATGAGCAAGCGCCAGCTGTACGCACTGCTGGGCACGCCGCACTTCAACGAAGGCATGTGGGGCGTGCGCAGGTGGAATTACCTGTTCAACTTCCGCACCGCACAGGGCGCGGAATACTTCACGTGCCAGTTCCAGGTGGAATTCGACGGCAAGGGCATCGCCCAGGGCGGGCACTGGAAGCCGCAGGCCTGCGCGGCCGTGCTGGACCCACCGCCACCGCCGCCGGTTGCAGCCGCGCCTGCGCCGCTGCCGGCCCAGCCGCTGCGCCTGTCCGCCGATGCGTTGTTCGGCTTCGACAGCGACGTGCTGAGCCAGGAAGGCCAGACGGCGGTGCAGGGCGTGCTCGCGCAGGTGCATGAAGCCAGCCAGGTGCAGTCGATCCAGGTGGTCGGCTACACCGATCGTATCGGCGGCGCCGACTACAACCAGCGGCTGTCGCAGCGGCGTGCCGAGTCGGTGCGGGTGGCACTGGTGCAGGGCGGGGTACCTGCACAGGCCATCAGCGCGGAAGGACGCGGCGCCGCCGACCCCCTCGTGGAGTGCACGCAGCGAAGCCAGCGCGAGCTGATCGCCTGCCTGGCGCCGAACCGCCGCGTACAGATCGCCGGTACCGCCCGGCTCGACTGAGCGCCCCCGCCGGCCCTGTCGGCGCCCGTGTTTCCCCCCTGATCCGCCGGCCGGCGTGGATGCGTCTCCCCCGTCATCTCCGCTTGCCGGCGGGCCAGGTCTTTCCATGGTGCACGCGATGAACGCCCAAGTCCTGCCCTTGTCCATGAAGACGGAAACCACAGTCAGCGTGTATGGCCAGCTTGGCAACCATTCGGTGGTGCGCCTTCCCGGCCGGCGCCTTCCCGGCCTGATCCTGCAGGCCGACACCGTGGCCGGGTTCCTCACCCAGCTGCAGGACGCGCAGGCCTGCCTGCGCAGCGGGCGCGCGCAACGTGCCGATGCAGAGATGGACATGCTGATCGACACGCTGCAGCAGTGGTACGCGCTGATCGAATCACGCCTGGCCGACGCCGGCGAGGCGCTCTAACGGCCGCAGGTTCTGCCATCCACGCATGGCGTGGATCTACTGAATCAACCGGATCCGTGGCAGTAGATCCACGCCATGCGTGGATGAACGTCAATCGCTGTCTTCGACGCGCTCGCCCATCAACTCGCGCTGGCGCTTGTCCAGCTCTTCGGCGTAGCGCTTGCGCACGAACGCTTCGGAGACCACCCCCAGCACCTGGCCATCACTGGCCACCACCGCCAGTTCGTCGGCCTGGGTCTGGTCGAAGCGCTGCATCACCGCCACCACGTTGGCGTTGGCGGCCAGCGCAACGTCGCGGTTCTCGGCATAGTCGCCCACCACCGCATCCGGCTTCACGCCATCGCCGTACATGCGCGGAATCTGCACGATGCCGGCGTAGTGGCCTTCGCTGTCCACCAGGATCACGCGGCCGCCCGAACCCAGCGGGAAGCGCTGGCGGAACGAAGCCGTATCAAGATCGGCCGGTGCGGTGGCCACGCCCTTGCGCATCATCCGCCCGGCGTTGAGGTTCTGCACCCAGCCCACGTCGCGCGCACTCTTGATGGTTTCCCCGCGCAGATGCATGCGCCAGGTGGAGAACGAATAGCCGAACCACTGCCGCACCAGCGTGCTGGACACCAGCACGGCGCTCATCACCACGCTGGTCAGCAGGAAGTCGTGGGTGCCTTCCAGCACCAGCATGGCCATGGTCATCGGTGCGCCGACCACGGCGGCCGCCAGCGCGGCCATGCCAGCCAGTGCGGCCGAAGTGGCATCGATCACCGGCACGCCGGTGGCCATCGCTAGCAGGCCGGCAAAGAGCGCACCGACCAGCGTGCCCATGAACAGCGAGGCGAAGAACAGGCCACCGCGGAAGCCGAAGCCCAGCGAGATGCCCGAGGCCAGGCACTTGAGGGTCAGCAGCGCACCGATCCAGATCAGCGGCAGGTGGGTGGTCAGGTCCAGATGCAGCGCGCCGTGGCCGGAAGACAGCACCTGCGGGCTGGCCATCGCCAGCGGAATCAGCAGCAGGCCGCCGAGTACCGGGCGGCCCCACAGCGGCAGCGGGCTGCGCTTGACCGTGCCTTCGATCGAAGCGATCAGGCGCATCACCAGGATGCCGACCATGGCGCAGCAGCAGCCGAGCAGGCCGTAGATGGCGTAGTCGGCGGCGCGCACGTCGATGGTGGATGCGGCCGGCAGCAGATAGGCGTCGATGCCGGCCTGGTCGGCCACGAAGGCACCGGCCAGTGCAGCCACGGCCACCGGCGCCAGGGCGGCGGGCGTGTAGGCACCGATCACGATCTCGAAGGCGTAGAACGCGCCAGCCAGCGGCGCACCGAAGGCGGCGGCGATGGCACCGGCCGAACCGGCACCGACCAGGATGCGCACGTCATTGCGGCGCAGGCGCATCACCCGGCCCAGCTGCGAGCCGCTGCCGGCGCCCATCTGCGTGTACGACGCCTCCAGGCCCACCGATGCGCCGCAGCCGTTGGAGATCAGGGTCTGGGTCAGCACGATCAGGTTGTCGCGCATCGACATGCGGCCGCCGTGCAGGGCGTTGGCCTCCACCGCATCGAGCAGCGGGCGCTTGAGGCGGGTGGCGGCCAGCGCGACCAGGCCGACCAGCAGGCCGCCCAGCGGCAGCACCAGCAGAGCGGTCCACGGCAGCGAGGGCAGGGAGCTCAGGCGGATGCCTTCATCCAGGCCGTACAGCGCGGCCTGCAGCCAGCGCGCCATGCCCGATTGCAGCAGGGTCAGGCCGCCGGCGAGCAGGCCGACCACCAGGGCGAGGGCGATGAACCACAGGTCGCTGCCGCGCAGGCGCAGGCGCAGGCCCTGGAAGGCCAGATGCAGGCGGGATGGCGAAGCGTGGGAGGACATGGTGGCGGCATGATACGCCGCCACCGTGATCGCTGCCCTCACCGCATCGGGCGGCTACGGGCTCAGAAGCGGTAGCGCCCCTGCACGTAGAAGGTGCGCGGCGCGGCCACCATGCGCCCGGCGTTGCCGTCGACATTGCGGGTGTACCAGCGCTTGTCGGCCAGGTTGTTCACGCCCAGCGCGATCTCGCTGTCAGCCAGCCCCGGCGCCTGCCAGGCCACCTGCGCGTTCAACAGGCGTACGCCCGGCACCCGGCCCACGCGCGCATCGGCGCTCTCGGCCCAGGTGTTGGCGGCATCGGAGAACTGCCCGCTCTGGTGGGTGCTGGAGACGTTGAAGGTCCAGGCGGCGAGGGCGTAGCGGGCGCCGATGCTGTCGGTGTCACGCGAGTAGAAGGGCACGTCCAGGCCGCGGTTGTCGCCGGACTGCTGGATCGCCTTGGTCCAGGTGTAGTTCGCGTACAGCTCGAGCCCGGCCAGTGCGCTGTCCTCGGCGAAACGGTACTCCAGCGCGCTCTCCACGCCCTTGTGGTCGGTGGCGCCGATGTTCTGGAAGGTGGGCGGGGTGATGCCCGGCACCTGCTGGATCTGGTTGTCGAAGCGCATCTTGAACACGGTCACTTCCGCGCGCAGGGCGCCGTCCTGCCAGCGCGCGCCCAGCTCGGTGGTCTTGGCCACTTCCGGGTTCAGCGGGTTGCTGGCGGTCTGCGAGTTCAGCTGGATGTTCTGCACCGGCCCGAACGAGGTGGTGTAGTTGCCGAACACGGTCAGCTGCGGGGTCAGCAGGTAGGCGATGTTGATCGACGGCAGCGCCTTGTCGTTGCGGCTGCTGAAGGTGGTGCCGCCGCCGGCCTGGCGGCGGTCCATGTCGATCCACTCCATGCGCACGCCCGGGGTGATGCGCCACTGGCCCATGGCGATGCGGTCGTCGACGTAGAAGGCGTGCGCATCGGTGGCGTTGTCGAAGCGGGTGATGGCGCTTTCCACGCCGGTGCGGCGGACCACGGTGTAGCTGCGGTCGTTGCCGCGCTCGCGCAGGAAGCGGTAGCCGGCGGTGATGTCATGCACCGTGCTGCCCCAGCGCAGGCGCTGGGTGTAGCGCGGCTCGATGCCCAGCACGCGGTAGTCACGCGGCTGCACGGTCAGCTGGGTGTTGGCGGCATTGATCAGCGAGCTGGCGCGGTTGCTTTCGTTGTAATACGCCAGCACTTCGAATTCGCTGTTGGCCGACAGGGTATTGGTGTAGCCCAGGTCGATGCCGGTGCGGTGGCCCTTCCAGAAATCGGTGGGGCGGGTGTTCTGGAACGGATCGGCCTCGTACTGGGCGCGGGTCAGGCCGCCCGGGGTCAGCGAGCGCACATCGTAGTACGACAGTTTCGCGCGCAGCTCCTGCTGCTCATCGATGGCATAGGCGAACTTCAGCGCGAGGTCGTCGAAGCGGTCATCGCTGCCCTGGCGCCAGCCGCGGCCGTCCTGGCCCGAGTACAGCAGGGCCATGCCCAGGCCGTTGTCACTGGTGCCGCCGAGGAAGGCGTTGTACTGGGTGCTGTCGCCACCGCCGTGGTCGTAGGCGGTGTAGCGCACGCCGGCTTCGCCGTGCAGGCCGGCCTCGGTGGGGATGGCGCGGGTGCTGAAATTGATGATGCCGCCGACGTTCTGCGGCCCGTAGCGCACCGCGCCGCCGCCGCGCACCACGTCGATGGACTCGATGTTGGACAGGCTGGTCGGGGCAAACGAGAGCTGCGGCTGGCCGTAGGGCGCCACTGCCAGCGGCACGCCGTCCAGCAGCACGGTCGAGCGTGGCGAGTAGCGGCCGGTCAGGCCACGCACGCCGATGTTGAGCGAGACCGAGCTGCCGGCCGTGCCCGAGTTGTCGGTGACCTGCACGCCGGGAATGCGGCGCATGGCATCGCCGATGCTGGCCGCGCCGCTGGCGTCGATGCGCTGGCGGTCGACCACGGTGCGGGCACCGGCGAAGCTTTTCACGCTGTCGTGCAGGCCGGTGCCCAGCCAGCTGCCGGAGACCTGGATGCTGTCCAGGGTGGTGGCGCTGTCCTGCGCAAAGGCGGTGGCGGACAGGCACAGGGTCAGGGCGGCGGCCAGGGGCAGGCGGGCCGGGGGCAGGATTCGGAAGGGCATGGAGGCGGGCGCGGAAGGGTCGTAAATGAGAATTATTGCTGATTCCATTCGCCAATGGAATGCGTCTTTCGGGGGTGGCGTGGCCGTGGCCTGAATGGCCCGGTGGTAAAGTGGAAGATTGTTTCCTGACTGCCGAGATCTGCCATGTCCACTGCCGCTTTCTATCCCGTCGGAACCCCTGGCCAGCCGTGGGGCACGGCGGAACGGGAGCAGTGGCGCGGCCGCCAGCAGCGCCTGCGCCGCTATGACCAGGAAGTGCTGCCGCGCATCGAAGCGCTGGCCGGCCGCTTCGAGAAGGTGGCCTATGGCCAGCTCGACTATGCCGGTGAGACCTACACCCTGTTCGCCTTGCGCAGCCACGACTGGAACCCGGCCCTGCCGGCGGCGCTGGTCACCGGTGGCGTGCACGGCTACGAGACCAGCGGCGTGATGGGGGCGCTGGATTTCCTGGAACAGCACGCGGCCGACTACGCCGGCAAGGCCAACCTGCTGGTGGCGCCGTGCGTGAACCCGTGGGGCTTCGAGCGCATCAACCGCTGGAACTACGATGCGATCGACCCGAACCGCAATTTCCGCGCTGATGGCCCGGCCCGTGAATCGACCGCCGTCATCGCGCTGATCGCCCCGTACAAGGGGCAGTTCGTGCTGCACATCGACCTGCACGAGACCACCGACAGCGACGAGAGCGAGTTCCGCCCGGCGCTGGCTGCGCGCGATGGCAAGCCGTTCGAACCGGGCCTGATTCCCGATGGCTTCTATCTGGTCGATGACAGTGAGAACCCGCAGCCGGCGTTCCAGCAGGCGGTGATCGCCGCGGTCGAGCAGGTGACCCATATCGCTCCGGCCGACGAAAAGAACGAGATCATCGGTTCGCCGGTGGTCGCGCACGGCGTCATCGAGTACCCGCTGGTGAAGCTGGCGCTGTGCGCGGGCATTACCGGTGCGAAGTACACCACCACCACCGAGGTCTACCCGGACAGCCCGCGGGCGACGCCGGAGCAGTGCAACGACGCGCAGGTGGCGGCGGTGCGCTCGGCGCTGGATTACGCGCTGGCCCACCGTTGACCGGTTGAAATCCTTCGCATCCACGCATGGCGTGGATCTACTGATGGGGAGTGCCGGCCGCTGGCCGGCAATCGCGGGACAACCTCCTCGCGATCAGCCCAATGCGTCGGCCCACCACAACGCGGCCGGCCCCGGCGGGCTGTCGCGGCGGCGCACCAGGTCGCTGTGGATGCGCCGCGGCCAGCCGGGCAGGCGCAGCTCCAGCAGCCGCCCGCGGTCATAGCGCTGCACCAGTGCCCGCGGCAGTTCAGCCCAGCCGATGCCGTCCTCGGCCATCTCCATCACCATCAGGTAGTCCGAGGCCGTCCACACCCGGCCAGCGGCGGCGCGTGCGTGGTCGGCCTGCGCGCTCAGCCGCACCTGCCGGTGCCGGGCCAGCTGCTGCGAGGCGCGCGTGCCGGCCCGTGCCAGCGGATGCTCGAGGGCCACGTAGATCGCCAGCTCGCTGTGGTGGGCCAGCGGCTGCGGCAGCAGCGCATCGGGATAGCGGTCCTGTCGCGGCAGCAGGCCCAGGTCGGCGCGCGCGCTGGCGACGATCTCCAGCACATCGTGGCCTTCGGCATCCAGCCATTCCAGCTCCACCTCGGGAAACGCCTCAGCAAAACGCTGCAGCACGCGTTGCGCCGGGTCGAGCTGGTAGACATCGGAGAACACCACGGTCAGCCGCGGCTCGACGGGCGCGGCCAGGCGTACGCTCAACTGCTGCAGGCGCTGGTCGGCGGCAAGGATCTCGTGCGCGTGGCCGAGCACCTCGCGCCCGGCCTCGGTCAGCTGCGGGTAGCGCGCGCTGCGGTCGAACAGGGCCACGCCCAGGTCGGCTTCCAGATGGGCGATGGCGGTGCTGACGGTGGACTGGGTCTTGCGCAGGCGACGCGCCGCTGCGGAGAACGAGCCAAGCGCAGCGGCCTCGACGAAGGCCTGCAGGGATTCGGGAGAGTAGGGCATCGATCCATCGCTCCTGTCGATGGAATCCATCTTTGGGTCAACGTAAAAGGCGATGATACTGCCTCCCGTGCCTACCACCTTCCTGCGGCAGGCAGCGCGCTTCCACGCACGGCGTGGATCTACCCTCCGGCTCCGGCGCGTCCACAAGGAGTTCCCCATGTCCCGCATTGTTCCCGCCCGTGGCGCGCTGGTCGCCTGGGCCTGCCTGACCGTGGCGATCGTCGCCGAAGTGGTCGGCACGTCGTTCATGGCCCACGCCGCCCGCGATGGCGGCCGGGTCGGCTATGCGGTGATGGCGGCCGCACTGGCCCTGTCGTATTACTTCCTGGCGTTGTCGGTGCGCCGCATCGCGGTGGGCGTGGCCTATGCCGTGTAGGAAGGCCTGGGCCTGACCCTGCTGACCGTGGTTGGTGTGTGGGTGTTCGGCGAGCACCTGTCGCTGCAGCAGCTGGCCGGCCTGGGGCTGGCGGTGGTCGGCATCGTCTGCGTCACCCTGGGGGAGGCGCACGCATGAACATGACCGCACTGTTTTTCGTGATCTGCTCGGCCCTGATCGACGTGGCCGCCAACATGATGGTGGCCCGATCCGATGGCTTCCGCCGCTGGCACTGGGGTGCCGGGGCCATCGTGCTGGTCTGGATCGCCTTCGCGATGCTGGGCCAGGCAGTGCGCCACATCGACCTCGCCACAGCCTATGCGTTGTGGGGCGCCATCGGTGTGATCGGCACGGCCACCTGCGGCCGCCTGCTGTTCGGCAACCGGCTGCGCCCCATCGGCTGGGTGGGCATCGCCCTGGTCACCGCTGCGGTCCTGCTGCTCAGCACCGCCTGAGCGGCGGCGATTGCGGCGCGCGGTGGTGTAGCTGACACTGCAGGCATCCCGCAATCGAGTGCCCGCCATGTTCAGCCACATCACCGTCGGTTCCAACGATCTTGCGGTCTCGCGCCGCTTCTACGATGCCTTGTTCGCCGCCATGGGCGGGCGCCCGGGCATGACCGACGAAGACGGCAAGCTGGTCTACATCAAGGAGGGGCGGATGTTCATCGTCACCCCGCCCATCGATGGCCAGCCGGCCTGCCACGCCAACGGCGGCACCATTGGTTTCGCGCTGCAGTCCCCGCAGGCGGTGCACGCCTGGCAGGATGCCGGCGTGGCCCAGGGCGGCAGCGCCATTGAAGCGCCGGCCGGTGTGCGCCACAAGGCGGGGCGCCAGTTGTACCTGGCCTACCTGCGCGATCCGGATGGCAACAAGCTGTGCGGTGTACACGTGATGGGCTGAGCGGCGCGGCGCGCGCGCGATAACACGCCGCACCTGTCCGCGGGCTGTCGTTGCAACCCCGCACTTCATCCTGCGTCCACTGCCGTTCATGCAGACTCGGTCGGCTAATCCCTGATCGACCGGAGATGGCTGCCGATGGAAGCACTGGAGCCTCAACACACCCCGGTGCGCACTCTCCGGCCCGTCTTCGCCTTCGCGGCGATCGTTGTCGTTGCCTTCGCACTGTTCGTCAGCCTGTTCCCGCTGGGGGCCGGCCGCCTGCTGCTGAAGGCGCAGGACTGGGCCGCACTCAACGTCGGCTGGTACTACCTGCTGGCGATGACCCTCTACCTGGTGTTCGTGGTGGGCGTGGCGCTGTCCAAGTACGGCGGCATCAAGCTCGGCGCCGACCACGACGAGCCGGAATTCAGCTATCTCTCGTGGGCCGGCATGCTGTTCGCCGCCGGCATCAGCATCACCCTGTTCTTCTTCTGCGTTTCCGAGCCGCTCACCCATTACCTGCAGCCGCCGCAGGGCGATGCCGCTGCTGGCGAGGCAGGCGCGCGGCAGGCCATGCAGCTGCTGTTCCTGCACTGGGGCCTGCATGGCTGGGGCGTGTTCGCGCTGGCGGCCATGGCGATGGCCTACTTCGCCTACCGCCACAACCTGCCTCTGGCGCTGCGCTCGGCGCTGTACCCGCTCATCGGCAAGCGCATCAACGGCCCCATCGGCTACACCGTGGATGCACTGGGCATCGTCGCCACCGTGTTCGGCATCGGTGCCGACATGGGTTTCGGCGTGCTGCACCTCAACGCCGGCCTGACCCACCTGTTCAACGTGCCGCACTCCAACCTGGTGCAGATCCTGCTGGTGGCCAGCATGATGGGCGCCGCCGTGGCGGTGGCCGTGTCCGGGGTGGAGAAGGGCGTGCGCTGGATGGCCAACATCAACATGCTGCTGGCCATCGCGCTGGTGCTGTTCATGCTGTGCGCCGGCCCCACCCAGTACCTGCTCAGCACGCTCATGCAGAACCTGGGCGATTACCTGGGCAGCGTGGTCGGCAAGAGCTTCGACGTGTACGCCTATGGCGGCCGCCCGCAGTGGCTCGGTGGCTGGACGGTGTTCTACTGGGCCTGGTGGATCGGCTGGGCGCCGTTCGTGGGCCTGTTCATCGCGCGCATCTCGCGTGGCCGCACCATCCGCGAATTCGTGTTCGGCGTGCTGCTGATACCGCTCGGTTTCACCCTGGCGTGGCTGTCGATCTTCGGCAACAGTGCGCTGGACCAGGTGCTGCACCATGGCCAGCAGCAGCTGGCACAGCTGGCGGTGGATGATCCGCCCACGGTGCTGTACGCGCTGCTGGATGGCTACCCATGGAGCCGGGTGGTGATTGCGGTGACCGTGCTGGTGAGCTTCATCTTCTTCGTGACCTCGGCCGATTCGGGCGCGGTGGTGCTGTCCACGCTGTCCTCGCACGGCGGTGCGCCCGAGGACGACGGCCCGCGCTGGCTGCGCGTGTTCTGGGGCACGGTCATCGCGGTGCTCACCGCAGGCCTGCTGCTGGCCGGCAGCATCGATGCGCTGAAATCGGCGGTGGTGCTGGCATCGCTGCCGTTCTCGGCGGTGCTGCTGCTGATGATGTGGGGCCTGACCCGCGCCTTCAGTGACGAATCGCACCGCGAGCGCGCGCAGCAGTTCCGGCCATCACCGCTGATCGGCGATGACCGCCACCACCAGGGCTGGCGCCAGCGCCTGAGCCAGGCCATGCACTTCCCGGTGCGCGACCAGGTCTACCGCTTCATGGACGATACGGTGAAGCCGGCGATGGAAGCGGTGGCCGAGCAGCTGCGCGGGCAGGGCTGGGATGTGGCCACGCGCTTCGAGGCGGGCGACATGGAACTGTCGGTCAACCACGGCGAGCAGCAGGATTTCCTGTACCGGGTGATCCTCAGCGGCTACCTGACCCCGTCCTTCGCCGCCCAGCAGCTGCGCAACCAGCGCTATTACCGCGCCGAAGTGCATCTGTTCGAAGGCAGCCAGGATTACGACCTGGTGGGCTACAGCCGCAAGCAGATCATCAACGACATCATCAGCCAGTACGAACGGCACCTGCAGTTCCTGCATCTGAGCCGTTGATGGGTGGGTGCGGACCGTTGGTCCGCGCCTCCGTGTAGAGCCGAGCCCACGCTCGGCTCCACCCTCGAGCGATCAGACCCGCAGCAGCACCTTTCCGCCGCGCCCCGGCTGCGCGCTTGTGGTGGCCGCGGCCTGGATGTCGTCCAGCGCGAAGATGCCGTCCACCGGCAGGGTCAGCTCACCGCTGGCCGCGCGCTGCAGCAGTTCGCCCACCAGCCGGCGCTTGTCTTCCACCGGCATCGCCTGGCTGACCTTGCTGCCCCAGAAGCCCTTCACCGTGGCTTCCTTGTAGATCAGCCCGCTGGCGGGAATGCGCATCGCCTCGCCACTCATCACGCCGAACGAGACCAGGGTGCCGTGCAGGCCGAGCAGCTCGACCAGATCGGCGCTGGCATCGCCACCGATGGAGTCGACCGCAGCGGCCGCCTGTGCCTCGCCCGTGGCCGCGCGCACGCGGTCCTTCCAGCCGTCCTGCGAGGTATCGAACACATGGTCGATGTCGAGGGCCTGCAGCTGCGCGACCGCCTTGGCATTGCGCACCAGGTTGGCCACGTTGACCCCGCGCGCGCGCGCCAGCATCGCCAGCGACTTGCCGACGGCGCCGTTGGCGGTGTTCTGCACGATCCACTGGCCGGCCTCGACGTGCAGGAATTCCAGCAGCATCAGGGCGCTCAGCGGCATTGCGATCAACTGTGCTGCGGTTTCATCGGCGATGGCGTCCGGCATCGGGATGACCATGCGCGCCGGCGCGATGAACGCTTCGGCCCAGGTGGCATGCACCGACGCAGCGGCGACACGCTGGCCGACCTGCAGGCCCTGCACGCCTTCGCCGAGGGCATCGACCACGCCCAGGGCTTCGCTGCCGCCTACTGCCGGCAAGGTCGGCTTGTAGCCATACAGGCCGCGCACGGTCAGCAGGTCGTGGTTGTGGATGGAGGCAAGCGTGGTGCGGATGCGTACCTCGCCGGGGCCGGGCTCGGGCAGGGCGACATCGGCGATGGCAAGGACGGTGGCGGGATCGCCGAAGGCGGTGTACTGGGCAGCACGCATGGGGGACTTCCGGTTGAAAAGGAGGTTGTAACCAACTGGGGATGGCGGCGCCGTGGACAAGGCGCCGGTGGTGCAACACGGCATCCTGCGACGGATCGTCGCGGCATGTCGTGATTACCGCATCTTGTGTTGACGGCTCGATCCATCCCCACTATGTTGTGGCCGTCACCCCCGGTCAGCCGCCGCCGCCGGACATGCAGCAAACGTCCCGCGGCCCGCCCCTGAAGGCTTGCCGTGTCGACGCGGCCGCCATCGTGCGGACACAGGTCGCCCCCACGGCCCGGATACCGGCCGCAGGCGCAGGCTATCGCCGACGACCTCGTGTTCCCGCGCTTTGGCATGCATCCCCGATCGCCCCGTGCGCCGGTATCGCGTGCAGGGCCGCCATGGCATCGACCGCCACCGCGCGTGCGAGCCTGGAGTTCCACCACCATGACCGACAACACCTACCGCACGGCCGATCTGGCCGGCGCCGGCGACGCTTTGCGCGCTGCGGGCGAGCACGTGCCGACCTGGATCACCAAGGAAGCGGGCAACCGCCGGCTGCCGTTCGACGCCGGACGCCTGCAGCGCAGCATCGACAGCGTGCACGCCGAGTTCCCGCAGCTGGACGTGGGCGACTACCGCCGCGTGGTGCAGGCGATGGTCGAGCGCAAGCCCAGCATCAGCGCCGATGACCTGGTGGACCTGCTGATCCGCGAGGCCGAATCGCGCGTGGACCTGGTGGCGCCGGAGTGGGAGCAGTTTGCCGCGCGGCTGTACCTGCGCCGGCTGTACAAGCGCGCCAGCCGCAACCGCTTCTACGATGTCAGCCTGAAATACGGTTCCTACGTGGGCCTGCAGGAAAGCCTGGCCGACCGCGGCGTGTACAGCAACGACATTCTGCGCTGCTATTCGAAGGACGAACTGCAGCAGGCCGGCCAGATGATCGAGCCCGAGCGCGACCGCCTGTTCGCCTACAACGGCCTGTACCTGCTGGCCACGCGCTACCTGGCCAGCGACCGCAGCCGCGAGGTGTACGAACTGCCGCAGGAGCGCTGGCTGACCATCGCGCTGTACCTGATGCAGGACGAGAAGCCCAGGGAGCGTCGCATGCAGCTGGTGGGCGAGGCGTACTGGGCGCTGTCCAACCTGTACATGACGGTGGCCACGCCGACCCTGGCCAACGCCGGCAAGGTCGGCGGGCAGCTCTCCAGCTGCTTCATCGATACGGTGGATGACAGCCTGCAGGGCATCTATGACTCCAACACCGATATCGCCCGGGTGTCCAAGCACGGTGGCGGCGTGGGTGCCTACCTCGGCTATGTGCGCAGCAGCGGCGCGCCGATCCGCGGCGTGCCCAATTCCTCCGGCGGCGTGGTGCCGTGGATCAAGCAGCTCAACAACACCGCTGTGTCGGTCGACCAGCTGGGCCAGCGCAAGGGCGCGGTGGCGGTGTATCTGGACATCTGGCATCGCGACATCGAGGCCTTCCTCGATCTGCGCCTGAACAATGGCGACCAGCGGCTGCGCGCGCATGATGTGTTCACTGCGGTCTGCGTGCCTGATCTGTTCATGGAGGCGGTGGAGCGTCGGGCCGATTGGTACCTGTTCGACCCGCACGAGGTGAAGCAGGCCAAGGGCTGGTACCTGCAGGACTTCTACGACGAGACGCGGGGTGCCGGCAGCTTCCGCGACCGCTATGCCGAACTGGTGGGCGACGAACGCATCAGCCGCCGCACGGTGCGTGCCATCGATCTGTTCAAGCGGATCATGGTCAGCCAGCTGGAGACCGGCAACCCGTTCCTGTTCTACCGCGATGAAGTGAACCGCAAGAACCCGAACAAGCACGCGGGCATGGTCTATTCCAGCAACCTGTGCACCGAGATCCTGCAGAACATGAGCCCGACGCGGATGATCCAGGAGATCGTCAGCGGCGACCAGATCGTCACCACCCGGCGTGCCGGCGATTTCGTGGTCTGCAACCTGTCCTCGATCAACCTCGGGCGGGCCATCACCGCGCCGGATGATCTGCTGGCCAAGGATGTGCTGGAGCGCCTGATTCCCATCCAGGTGCGCATGCTCGACAACGTCATCGACCTCAATGCACTGCCGGTGCCGCAGGCCACCATCACCAACCGCAAGTACCGCGCCATCGGGCTGGGCACCTTCGGCTGGCATCACCTGCTCGCGCAGCAGGGCATCCAGTGGGAGACGGCAGAGGCCGAGACGCTGTCGGACACGCTGTTCGAGCGCATCAACTTCCTGACCATCCAGGCCAGCCTGCAGCTGGCGCGCGAAAAGGGCAGCTACCCGATGTTCGCTGGCAGCGACTGGCAGACCGGTGCCTATTTCCGTGACCGCCGCTACGAAGGCGCGGCCTGGGACAGCCTGGCCCGCGACGTGGCCACGCATGGCCTGCGCAACGGCTGGCTGCTGGCGGTGGCGCCGAACATGAGTACCGCGCAGATCGCCGGATCCACCGCGTCGATCGACCCGATCTACAGCGCGTTCTACTACGAGGAAAAGAAGGATTTCCGCCGGCCCGTGGCCGCACCGGGGTTGTCGCTGGACACGTGGCCCTACTACGAGAAGGGCGCCTACAAGGTCGACCAGTTCGCC
This sequence comes from Stenotrophomonas sp. S39, assembly GCF_016624665.1. NCBI lineage: Bacteria > Pseudomonadati > Pseudomonadota > Gammaproteobacteria > Lysobacterales > Lysobacteraceae > Stenotrophomonas > Stenotrophomonas sp. S39. Next base: position 14,414 of record NZ_JACVTT010000005.1, read on the forward strand.
AGCGTGCGGCAGAACGCCCGCCGCCAGCGCCACGTCGACCAGGCCATCAGCTTCAACCTGTACGTGCCCAGCACCATCCGCGCCAGCACGCTGCTGGAGCTGCACCTGAGCGCGTGGCGCGTGGGCCTGAAGACCACCTACTACGTGCGCTCCAACGACATCGACATCAGCGAATGCGAGTGGTGCTCCAGCTGATCGCTGGGACTGCTGTAGAGCCGAGCCCATGCTCGGCTCAAGCGCATCGCAGCCGAGCGTGGGCTCGGCTCTACACATGCAACGCATGCAATCCGAAGGCAGACGACCATGGCAACCCCCCTCGACCGCATCAAGATCCTCGAACCGCGCCATCCCAACCGCAGCACCGGCATCATCAACGGCCGCACCAGTGGCATCCTCAACTGGAACGACATTCCGTACCCGTCGTTCTATCGGGCCTACAAGGAGCTGTCGACCAACTTCTGGATCCCCGACGAGGTGGACATGAAGCTGGACGCGCGCCAGTACGGCGAGCTGTCCGGGCGCGAGAAGAATGCCTATGACTCGATCATCGGCCTGCTGGCCACGCTCGATTCGCCGCAGACCCGCTTCATCTACAACGTGGCCGAGTACATCACCGACCCGGCCGCCCATGCCAACGCGGCGATCATCGGCCAGCAGGAAGTGATCCACAACGAGAGCTACAGCTACGTACTGGCCTCGATCACCGACCTGCCCAACCAGAACCGCGTGTTCGAACTGGCGCGCACCCATCCGACCATCATCAAGCGCAACGCGCCGATCATGGGGGCGTATGACGATTTCATGCGCGAGAAGACCGCCGAGACCCTGCTGAAGTCGCTGATCCAGTCGTCGATCCTGGAAGGCATCAACTTCTATTCCGGCTTTGCGTACTTCTACAACATGGTGCGGCAGAACCGCATGACCGGCACCGGCAAGATCATCAGCTTCATCAACCGCGACGAGCTGGCCCACACCAAGTTCATCAGCGAGCTGATCCGCGCCATCATCGGCGAGAACCCGGAGCTGCAGACCAACGAACTGACGGCGTATGTGCACCAGGTCTTCGAGCACGCCATCGAGCTGGAAACCCAGTGGTCGTCGGAAGTGCTGGACGGCATCGACGGCATCGACGTCGAGGAGATGACCCGCTACGTGAAGTACCGCGCCAACAAGATGGCCGGCATGCTGGGCATCGAGCGCCTGTACAGCGACACCACCGACAACGTGATGCCGTGGATCAAGGCCTACGCCGACAACTTCACCGAAACCAAGACCGACTTCTTCGAGATGCGCAATGCAAGTTACAAGAAGACCAACGTCGACAACGGCTTCGACGACCTCTGAGCCGGGCGCGGCGCTGCGCATCCTGCTGGTGGTGGCCTCGTTGAGCGGCAACACCCGTGAGCTGGGCCGGCACATCCAGGCGCGCTGCCAGGCGGCCGGGCATGTGGTGCACTGGCAGGAGGCCGATGACCTGCGCGCAGCCGCGCCGCTGGCCGCCGATGAAGCCGACCTGGTGCTGCTGGGCTGCTGGACCGACAACGCCGGGCGGACGCCCTCGGAGATGAAGGCCTGGGTGGCCGGCATCGCCGAGCGCGGCCAGCGCCCACGCCAGCTGGCGGTGTTCGGGACCGGCGAAACGCAGTGGGGGCAGGAGTACTACTGCGGCGCCGTGCACCGGTTGATCCGTTACTTCAACAGCAGCTACCCGCCGCTGGAAATCGAACAGATGCCGCATGGGGAACGCCACGCCGCGGTCATCGACGCCTGGACCGATACGGTCCTGGCCCACTACAGGAGCACCTGCGATGCAGATCATCGACGCCACCACGCCTGAGCAGTTCCAGCAGCTGCTGGCCGAGCACCCGCGGGTGCTGGTGGATTTCCACAAGGACCAGTGCCCGGGGTGCCGGATGCTGGAGATGTCGCTGCACCGCGTGGCCAACAGCGTGGCAGGGCAGGGCACGACGCTGCTGCGCGTGCAGCTGGAGGTGCTGGGCGAAGCATTCTTTCGCGAACTGGGGCTGCGGCAGACGCCGACGCTGTCGTTGTTCCGCGATGGTGACGAGCGCCAGCGCCTGCCAGGATTCCAGTCGCCGCAGCAGATAGAAGCCGCGATCGCGATGCATCTGTAGAGCCGAGCCCATGCTCGGTTGCCTGTCGCGCGGTGCGTGATGAGGCGCCATCCACGCATGGCGTGGATCTACTGGGGCCACGCTCCCTTTCGCTACGCGCCGGCGAAGGTATCCACAAGCAGCTTGACGTTCAACGTGACGATCACCACGGCGATCACCCAGGCGATGCTGCCCAGCCAGCGCGGGGCCACCAGCGCGCCCATCGTGGCCTTGTCGGTCACGAGCCGTACCAGCGGAATGATTGCGAACGGCAGCTGCATCGACAGCACCACCTGGCTCAGCACCAGCAGCTTCACCGCGCCCTGGTCCCCGAACAGGAGGATCACCACCACCACCGGGATGATCGCCAGCGCCCGGGTGATCAACCGGCGCAGCCACGGGGGCAGGCGCAGGTGCAGGAACCCTTCCATCACGATCTGTCCAGCCAGGGTGGCGGTCACCGTGGAATTCAGGCCTGAAGCGAGCAGGGCCACCGCGAACAGGGTCGAGGCCAGGCCTACGCCCAGCATCGGTGCCAGCAGCTGATGCGCCTGCTCGATGTCCTCCACGTCGAACCGGCCGTTGGCATGGAAGACGGCAGCCGCCAGGATCAGGATGCTGGCATTGATGAACAGGGCCAGGGTCAGCGCGATGGTGCTGTCGGTCACCGCCCAGCGCAATGCGCTGCGACGCCCTTCATCGGTGCGTGGATACGCGCGTGTCTGCACGATGGACGAGTGCAGATAGAGGTTGTGCGGCATTACCGTGGCACCAATGATGCCGATGGCGATGTACAACGCATGAGGATCGGTAACCACCTGCGTGCGCGGGATGAAGCCGCCCAGCACCTCCATCACCGGCGGCGCCGCCAGTGCGATCTGCACCAGGAAGCAGCCGAAGATGATCATCAGCAGGGCGATGACGAAGGCTTCCAGGGCGCGGAAGCCGCGGTTCATCAGCAGCAGCACCAGCAGCGTGTCCAGTGCGGTGATCACCGCGCCCCACAGCAGCGGCAGGTCGAACAGCAGCTTCAGTGCGATGGCGGTGCCGATCACCTCGGCCAGGTCGCAGGCGATGATCGCTGCTTCGCACAGGCCCCACAGCGCGAGGTTTACTGGTTTGGGATAGCGCGCGCGGCAGGCCTGGGCCAGGTCCATGCCGGTGGCGATGCCCAGCCGCGCCGACAAGGCCTGCAGGATCACTGCCATCAGGTTGGAGATGAGGATGACCGACAGCAGCAGGTAGCCGAAGCGCGAGCCGCCGGCCAGGTCGGTGGCCCAGTTGCCCGGGTCCATGTAGCCGACCGAGACCATGTAGCCGGGGCCGATGAAGGCCAGCAGACGGAACCACCAGTGGCCCTTTTCGGGTACGGCCACCGAGGCGTTGAGCGCGCCGAGACTGGCTGCAGGGGCGGCCGGGGAGTCGGTGGGCGCGACGGTATTCATGGCTGCAATATAGCCACTGCTATATCCATTAGCAATGTGAAACAATCGTCTTTGCTGCGTCACTGGTCCAGAATTCAGGTTCAGATCCGGAATACCTCGGCAGGACAGGCACACGCGTGGGCAAGACAGGCGCTTCGACATCGGCAAAGAACCCCCCCTTGATCGAGGCCGAGCGCCAGGTCGAGAGCTTCCGGCAGGTGCGCGAGGCACACCGGATGGAGCTGGTCGAGGACTACGTGGAGCTGATCTCCGACCTGCTGGCCGATGGCGGCGAGGCGCGCCAGGTCGACATCGCTACCCGCCTGGGTGTGGCGCAGCCGACGGTAGCGAAGATGCTGCGGCGCCTGGCCCGTGATGGCTGGGTGGTGCAGCGGCCGTACCGGGGCGTGTTCCTGACCCCGGAAGGCGAGGCGCTGGCCCATGCCAGCCGCGAGCGGCACCAGACCGTGGAGCGCTTCCTGCTGGCGCTGGGCGTCGACCCGGACACGGCGCGACGCGATGCCGAGGGCATCGAACACCATGTGAGCGAGCAGACGCTGGCGCTGTTTGAAGCGTTCGTGCGCAAGGCCGAGGGCGGGGCGAGCTGAGGTTTTGGCAGGAGCGGTAGTGCCGGCCGCTGGCCGGCACAGTAGATCCACGCCTTGCGTGGATGAATTCATTCGGTATCTGACAGATTTCATCCACGCATGGCGTGGATCTACCTGCCGCGGCGGAACGCGGCCGGGCTGCGGGCGCCGACGATGATCATGCGGATCATCGTGGAAATCTGTTCGACCAGCTCCGGGTCTTTCTCCGGCGGCTGGTCCATCGCGGTGGCGCCCATGGCAAACACCAGGCGGGTGATGGCGGTGGCCACCAGTTCCGGCTTGTAGAGCTTGGCGCCGTCCAGCGCGGCCAGGCGCACCAGGTCGTGCTGCAGCTCTTCTTCGAAATAGTGCAGTTCGCGTTCAACCGCGTGCTTGAAATCATCCGAGCCCACCGCGCCTTCGCGCAGCAGCACGTGCAGCAGCTTGTCGTCTGCGCGCAGCTGCTCCATGAAGGTTTCCACCGATACGCGCACGACGCTGGCCGCACTGGACGTGGCGCGCTGGCGCGCTTCACCGATGATCGTGCGCAGTGAGCGGCCGGCCACGTCGATAAGCGCCACGGCCAGTTCGTCCATGTCGCGGAACTGCCGGTAGAAGCTGTTCGGGGCAATGCCCGCTTCGCGCGCGACTTCGCGCAGGCTCAGCGTGGACAGGCTGCGGTGCGGGCCGATCAGTTTCAGCGCGGCGGCCAACAGATCCTCGCGGCTCACCGTACGGCGGGCCGGGCTGTTGGCATCTTCGGGCGGCGACAGAACTGTGGCGGCGGCCATGGCACTTCCGGAGGGGCAAGGCTGAATCATACCCAATCCGGAGCAATATACACATGTATACACAGGTGTATGTGCGGCCGTATAGTGCGCCCATGAGCGCTGTGATCCGTCCCTCCCTGTTTTCCCCGTACCGCTGGCTGTCGCCGTCGCTGTTCGATTTCTGGGCGGGCCAGCTGAATCCGTTGTGGACCCTGCGCGAGCCCCTGGCCCGCCTGGTCCGGCGCGAGCCGGCCGGCGAGGGCGCCGCCACCCTGGTCCTGCGCTGCAACCGGCACTGGGCCGGCATGCGCGCCGGCCAGCACATCACCCTGGGCGTGGAGCTTGAAGGGCGCGTGTTGCGCCGCAGCTACAGCCCGACCGCGCTGGGTCGCCGTGAGTTGGCCATCACCGTCAAGGCGGTCGAGGGCGGCGCCATCAGCCAGCACCTGGTCCACCACGCCAAGCCGGGCGATCTGTTCCGCCTGGACGCGGCCTTTGGTGACTTCCACATGCCCGCCGCCGCCCCGGTGCTGCTGCTGGCCGCCGGCAGCGGCATCACGCCCATGCGCAGCCTGCTGCGCGAGGCCTGCCGCCGCCCGCTGGCCGCGCCAGTGGACCTGTTCTACTGGGAACGCAACGCCGCCGCGTTCCAGTTCCGTGAGGAACTGCAGGCGCTGGCCGCGGCCACCCCGAACCTGCGCGTGCACCTGCTGACCACCCGCGAAGGCGAGGTGCCGGCCGCGCGCGTCACCACCCATTCGCTGGCCGTGCCCGGCGACGACACCCCGCTGGCCCAGCGCCACGTGCTGGCGTGTGGCCCGGATGGTTTCGTGGCGGCTGCACGGCAACGCCTGGTGCACCAGGTGGCCGGTTTCCAGGCCGAGGCCTTCACCCCGCCGGCACCGCTCGGCGATGCCGACAGTGCCGGCGAGATCGCCCTGACCCTGGCCCGCAGTGGCCGCCAGCTGAAGGTCGCGCGCGGCCGTTCGCTGCTGGAAAGCCTGGAAGCGCAGGGCATCAAGCCCAAGCACGGCTGCCGCATGGGTATCTGCAACAGCTGCACCTGCGACCGCGTCAGTGGCACCACCCGCCACCTGCGCACCGGTGAAATGCAGTCCGAAGCGGCGCAGCCGGTGCGGATCTGCGTGAGCGCACCGACTACCGACCTGACTTTGGATCTCTGAGGACCTGCTGCCATGACCCGCGCTTCCGACCGTGCCCTGAGCCCCGCCGAGATGAACGCCTTCGGTGCCGAGCTCGACGCGATCCGTGACCGTATCCTGGGCAGCCTCGGCGCCTCCGACACCCGCTACATCCGCCGCGTGGCCGCCGCCGTGCGCTGGTCGGGCGTGCTGGGCCGTGGCCTGCTGTTCCTGGGCGCGTTCTCGCCGCTGTTCTGGGCGCCCCTGCTGTGGCCGGCCTGCATCGCCGGCACCCTGCTGCTGGCGCTGGCCAAGATCCTGGAGAACATGGAGCTGGGCCATAACGTGATGCACGGCCAGTACGACTGGACCGGCGACCCCAAGCTCAACGGCAACACCTATGAGTGGGACATCGTTGCCACCGGCGACAACTGGCGCAAGACCCACAATTTCCGCCACCACACCTACACCAACGTGCGTGGCATGGACGATGACATCGGCTACGGCCTGCTGCGCATCTTCCCGGAACAGCGATGGTCGCCGTTCTACCTGCTGCAGCCGATCATCGCGCCGATCTTCGCGCTGCTGTTCCAGTGGGGCGTGGCTGCACAGGACCTGCGCCTGGGCCGCTGGTTCAAGGGCCGCATCAGCAGCCGTGCGATGTGGCTGCAGACCCGCCCGGTGGCACGCAAGATGCTGCGCCAGGTGCTGAAGGACTACGTGTTCTTCCCGCTGCTGGCCGGCCCGTTCTTCCTGCCGGTGATGCTGGGCAACCTGGTCGCCAACGGCATGCGCAACGTCTGGACCTACGTGATCATCTTCTGCGGCCACTTCACCGCCGAATCGGAAACCTTCCCGAAGGAATGCCTGCGCAATGAGTCGCGCGGCCACTGGTACCTGCGCCAGCTGCGTGGTTCGTCCAACATCAGCGGTGGCTTCATCATCAACGTGCTGTCGGGCAACCTCAGCCATCAGATCGAACACCACTTCTACCCGGACCTGCCGGCCAACCGCTATGCGGCCATCGCCAAGGAAGTGAAGGACATCTGCCGCCGCTACGGCCAGCACTACAACAACGGCTCGCTGCCGCGCCAGTTCGCCCAGGTGGTCTGGCGCATCCTGCGCCACGCCTTCCCGAGCAAGCCGCGCCGCCTGCCGATGCCGGACATCATGCCGGCACCGGCGCCCGCCAACGCGGGCTGAGGCCTTCAGCTGGCCTTGGCCAGCGCTGCTGCCGGCAGGCCGCCGTCCTTCGGGGCGCGGTCCAGCCGGCGCAGGAACACCTGCATTTCCTTGCGCGCCTGCTGGTCGCCCTTGCTGCCGGCCACGCTGAGCCCGCGCTGCCACGCTTCGCGCGCCGCCTGCGGCTGGCCACTGGCCAGCCAGGCCTTGCCGAGCAGCTTCCACGCCGCCGAATAGTGCGGATCCAGCGCCACGCAACGCGCCAGGTGGGTGGCCGCATGCACCGGCTGTCCGGCATCCAGCCAGCTCTGGCCCAGGCCGAAACGCAGCAGCGCGCTGTCCTTGCCGCTGGCCAGCAGGGTCTCCAGTGCTTCGATGTTCATGGCTTTACCTCGTGCAGGTGCTCAAGCGGCCCGGGGAGGAAGCGGCCGCGGTGGAACAGCAGGGGGGCGCCGCCGGCGTCGTGTGTGCCGATGATGCGTCCAGCCAGCAGCAGGTGGTCACCCACCGGCCACTGCGCATGGCGGCTGCAGTGCAGGTGGGCGACCGCACCGGCGATGCGCGGGGGTCATCGTGTCCGCCATCGAGCAGTGCCACATCCGTGAAGCGATCACGCACGGCCGGATCGGCGAAGCGCCGGGCCAGGGCTTCCTGGTGTGCGCCGAGGATGCTGAGCGTGAAGCGCGTGGCACGCTGGAACACCCGCAGGCTCTGCGCGTGCAGGGCCAGGTTCCACAGCACCAGCGGTGGCTGAAGCGATACCGGCACGAACGAGTTGATGGTCAGTCCGTGCGGCGTGCCCCGTGCGTCGCGCGCGGTGACGATGGCCACGCCGGTCGGGTAGTGGCCCAGCAGCCGGCGCAGCGCGCGCGGCGGCAGGTGGACCGATGGGGCCGGCGCCGGGGCAGGGAAGACCCCTGCCCACGGCCCGGCGTAGGCAGCGCCATCGGCGTCCATCAGCCGTGTGCCTGGCGGTAGCGACGGCCGACCTCTGCCCAGTTGATGATGTTGAAGAACGCGCCGATGTAGTCGGGACGGCGGTTCTGGTAGTGCAGGTAGTAGGCGTGTTCCCAGACATCCAGGCCGAGGATGGGGGTGTTGCCGGACAGGCCCGCGGCGGCACCCATCAGCGGGCTGTCCTGGTTGGCGCTGCTCTCGACCTGCAGGTGACCTTCGCGATCGCTGGTCAGCCACGCCCAGCCGCTGCCGAAGCGGGTCTGTGCGGCTTTGCTGAAGGCATCCCTGAAGGCCTCGAAACCACCGAGATCGCGCCCGATGGCTGCCGCCAGCCCGGCGTCCGGCGTGCCGCCGCTGGGGCTGAGCACGGTCCAGAACAGGCTGTGGTTGGCATGGCCGCCGCCGTTGTTGCGCACCGCGCCGCGCACGGACTCGGGCAGCGCATCCAGGTCGGCAATCAGCGCTTCCACCGGCGTTTCGGCGATGCCGGCCTGTTCCAGTGCGGTGTTGAGGTTGTTGATGTAGGCCTGGTGATGCTTGCCGTGGTGGATCTCCATGGTGCGCGCATCGAAGTGCGGTTCCAGGGCGTCGTAGGCGTAGGGGAGGGCGGGAAGCGAGTACGGCATTGCAACAGTCTCCGTGGGGAAGGCCGGGGGCCTCGGGAGGACTGTTATCGCACCTCAACTTTGGTTGAGGTCAAGGGGGAATGGAAGGCGTGCGCTGTCAGCGCCTTGATTCCTTCCTTGGTGCAGGGGCGGATGGGTCAGCGCAGGACACGCCGTAATCCCCCCTCCGGGGTCCGGCCCAGCCGCTGGCGGCTGTGCGTTCGGGCGCTTGCGAAGCAGTGCTTCGCAGGCAAAGCGCCCTCACCCATGGGGGCTCCATGGCGCCAACGGTCCTGCGCTGACCCATCCGCCTCTGCCGGACAGTTTCATGCGCCGGCGCGGAGGCGGATTCAAAAGCAAAAGCAAAAGCAAAGCAGATTGGTAGTGCCGGCCGCTGGCCGGCAACTCAGCCATCCGTGACTGCCGGCCAGCGGCCGGCACTACCAACCGCTACGCTCGCCGGGCATGGCCCGGCGCTACCATTGATCAGCTCAACCAGCCCTTGCACGCGCTGTCGATCTGCTCGCCACAGGCCTGCTGCATGCGCTGCTGCAACCGCGCAAGTGTGTCCGCACCCTGGTGCTTGCTGCCCCAGGCCTTCAGCTGCACCGCCAGCCGTTCGAAACGCTGTTTGGTGCGCTGGTGGTAGCCCGACGGCTGTGCCTGCAGCTCGGCAATCAACGCGTCGGTGGCCTGCTCGATGCCCGGTGCATCGTCGGGGGCCAGGCGCAGCAGGCCCTCCACGTACAGCACGCCCCACTGCACGCGCGTGGCTGGGCCCTGTGCGCCTTCGTAGGCACGCTTCAACCACTCCAGTGCCCCCGCCGTGTCGCCGCGCTTCTCGGCCAGCTCAGCGAGTTCGGGCATGTAGTAGTAGGGTTGCTCGCTGCGCTTCAACTCGGCCAGCAGCAGGGTCTCGGCGCCGGCGTCGTCGCCGACTTCGCGCAGGGCATGGACCGCGCTGCTGATCGTTGCCTGCCGCGCGTGCGCATCGGTGGCCGCAGCATCGGCAGCAGCCACGCGCTGCTTCACGCGCTGCACCAGCGCTGCGGGCAGCGCGCCTTCGGGCTGCTGCTGGCGGGCCAGCGAGACTTCGGTCAACGCACGCGACAGTGCATCGTCCGCACGATTGCCACGCTCGGCATCGGCGCGGTCCAGCGCCAGCAGCAACTGCTGGCCCAGCGTGTTGCTGCTGGCCGGGCCTGCGCTCGCCTGCTTCACCAGCGCAGCGCCGGCATAGCCCAGCAGCTCGCGGTTGCGGCGCACTTCGGTGGGTTGTGCCAGCACCGCCTGCAGCAGCTCGCGCACTTCGGTCGGCGGCGTCGTCGGCTTCTCCGCGGTGGCCAGCGCCAATAGTGCGAAGCGACGCTGCAGGGCGGCATCGGGGGCGGCCTTGGCCAGCTGGCGCAGCACGTCGTCGGCCTTGCGCTGGCCGGCCAGGCGGTTGGCATCCACCTCCCAGCCGTAGTCACCCAGCACCTGCCAGTCCTCGGCGCCGAGCTTGCCCGGCGTGGACAAGGCGGTGGCCAGGGTCTCGGCCACCGCGCTGCGGCGGCTGGCGGCCACGGTGAGCGTACGGGTCAGTTCGGCCGCGTCGTTGCCGCCGGCCACGCGGGTGATCTCGTTGCGCTGCGGGTCCAGCACGATCAGGGTCGGGTAGCCGCGCACGCCGAAGCGCTCGCCCCAGGCCTGCGCACCTTCCTCGTCACCGTCCAGGTAGACCGGCACGAATTTGCCGGTCAGGGCGATGAAGGCGGGATCCTTGAACAGGCCGGCCTTCAGCTGGTTGCAGGGCGGGCACCACACTGCGCCCCAGTACAGCAGGACCGGCTTGCCGGTTTCGGCGGCCTCGTTGAACGCATCGTCGACATCGCCCTGGCGCCAGGCAATGGCCGTGGCCGGAGCGGCCTCGGCGGCCCTCGCGCTCGCTACCGGTGCCTGCGCGGGGGAACAGGCGCTCAGCGCGGTGGCCAGCAGCAACAAGGGAAGGGCAGCGCGCATCGGCAGCATCTCGAAGGAACGGGAGTGAAGCGCCATTGTAGGAACGCCGCCCGCCATCGCTGATGCAGTTTGCTTATGTCCGGCTTGCTGCGTGGTATATGCCGCCGCTCAGTGCGACGGGTGTACCTCCGCCGCGAGCAGCCCGGCCAGCCAGGTCATGAATGCCTCGACCCGCCGCGGCAGGTGGCGGCGTTGCGCATAGACCAGGTTCACAGGCATCGGTTCGGCCAGGTAGTCGGGCAGTACTTCCACCAGGCGACCGTCACGCAGCGCCTCGCGTGCACCCATTTCCGGCACCTGGATGATGCCGAGGCCGGCCAGGGCGGCGGCACTGTAGCCGTCGGCGCTGTTGACCGTGAGCGCGCCGCGCATCGGCCAGGTCTGGTAGCGCTGGCCATCGAAATACTCGAAGCCGGGCGACCGCTGGCCGAGCGTGCCCACGTAATGCACCAGCCGATGCTGGTCGAGGTCGGCCAGTTCGCGCGGGGTACCGTGGGCGGCGAGGTAGCCCGGGCTGGCCACGTTGAGGATGCGCATCTGCCCCAGGGGGCGCGCGATCAGGCTGCTGTCGTCCAGCGTGCCGACCCGCAGCACGCAGTCGAAGCCCTCGCGCACCACGTCCACGCGGCGGTCGGTGGCGCTCAGTTCGACCTCCAGCCCCGGGTGCAGGGCCAGGAAGGCCGGCAGCTGCGGGATGACCAGGTTGCGGGCCATGCCGCCGGGCATGTCCACCCGCAGGCGGCCGCTGAGCTCGCTGGTTTCGCGCCGGAACAGGCTCTGCAGTTCGTCCATGTCGTCGAGCAGGTGGTGCGCGCGCTGCTGCAGCTGGGCACCGTCGGCGGTGAGATGCACGCGGCGGGTGGTCCGGTGCAGCAGCTGCGTGCCCAGTTCGGCTTCGAGCCGGGCGATGGCCTGGGAGACGCTGGCCTTGGGCAGGCCCAGGCTGTCAGCGGCGCGGGTGAACGAACCCAGTTCGGTGACGCGCAGGAAAACGCGCAGGGTGTCGAGGCGGTCCATCGATTGTTCGCCTGGCTTGAACAGTAAAATCAGGATCGCGCGATGTATGCGCGCAGGCAATCCCAATAGTCTGGCCACACTTCCTCCCAGACAGGTGCCCGCCATGACTTCTCCTTCCCGCGTCGTCCTCATCACCGGTGGCAGCCGCGGCCTTGGCCGCAATGCGGCACTGGCCCTGGCGGCCGACGGTGCCGATATCGTGATCACCTATCGCTCGCAGGCCGACGCCGCTGCGCAGGTCGTGCAGCAGGTGCAGGCGCTGGGCCGCCGTGCGTTGGCGCTGCCGCTGGACATGGCCGACAGCTCGGTGTTCCCGGCCTTCGCCGCGCAGCTGCGTGACGCGTTGCAGGCGTGGGGTGTCACCGCACTGCAGGGCCTGCTCAACAATGCCGGTGAAGCGCTGTACGCACCGATCGCCGAGACCACTGAAGCGCAGTTCGACCACGCCGTGGCCGTGCACCTGAAGGGGCCGTACTTCCTGACCCAGGCACTGCTGCCGCTGATCGCCGATGGTGGCCGCATCCTCAACGTCTCCAGCGGCCTGGCCCGCTTCTCGCTGCCGGGCAGCTCGGCCTACGCGATGATGAAGGGCGGTATTGAAGTGTTCACCCGTTACCTGGCCAAGGAGCTGGGTGCGCGCGGCATCAGCGCCAACACGCTGGCGCCGGGCGCGATCGAAACCGATTTCGGTGGTGGCCACGTACGTGACAACGCGCAGGTGAACGCCATGGTCTCGTCGATCACCGCGCTGGGTCGCCCCGGCCTGCCCGACGACATCGGTCCGGTGGTGGTGGCGCTGCTGTCGCCGTCCACGGCCTGGGTCAACGGCCAGCGCGTGGAAGCCTCCGGCGGCATGTTCGTCTGACCGCTCGCGGGCGGCGTGTCATGGGGCGGCGAGGCTCAGCGGCTGGTAGACCAGTCCGTTGAACTCGCCGGCCTCGCCGTCGATCACGAAGCCGTAGCGCTGGTAGGTCGGCACCGCATTCAACGAGGCGCGCACGCTCATCGCCGGTGCGCGCAGCAGCGGCAGGACGGCGCGGAACAGGGCATGGCCGATGCCCTGGCCCTGGCAGGCAGGATCGACGAACAGCATTGCCAGGTGGCGGCCTTCCTTCAGTTCGACCACGCCGACCAGGGTGCCGTCCTGCTCGGCCACCAGGATGTGGTTGTCACCCTGCAGCCGCTCGGCGAATGCGCCGGTGGCAGCCACCTGCATGAAGGTCTGCACGCCCTGTGCGCTGAGCGACGGGGCGACGGCAGCGTCGAAGGCGGCGATGCAGATCGCGCTGATCGCGGGCAGATCGTCGGGGCGGGCCGGGCGGATGGCGTGCATGCAGTGTTCTTTCCATGATGACGTGCGGGTGCATTGCACACGATAAGCTCGCCGCATGAACCACTTCAATGCGGCCCATGCCCGGGTATTCCCACAGCGCGGCCTGAGCTTGGGGCTGATGACGCCGGTCGCCGCGAACGGCCTTGCCGACGTTGCGGAAGCGCAACGCATCGCACGCCTGGCCGACGATCTCGGTTTCGCCGCGCTGTGGACCCGCGATGTGCCGCTGATGGTGCCGCAGGGGCCTGATGCCACCGCAAGTGCGCTGGATGATCCGTTCCTCTGGCTTGCGCTGCTGGCCGGTGCCACCACGCGCATTGCGCTGGGCAGCGCGGCCATCGTGTTGCCGCTGCGGCATCCACTGCACGTGGCCAAGGCGGCGTTGAGCCTGGACCGGATCAGCGGTGGGCGCTTCGTGCTCGGCCTGGGTTCGGGTGATCGGCCGGAGGAGTTCGCGGCGTTCGGCGAAGACCTGGAGGGCAGGGCAGCCACGTTCCGCGAGCGCTGGGCAGTGCTGCGTGCGGCGTTGTCGCCGGACGACAGCGAGCGGGCGCGCGTGCGCGACGTGAGCGGTGGATTCGACGTGCTGCCAGCGCCGCACGCGCGCATCCCGATGCTGGTGGTCGGTACGGCACGGCAGAGCCTGCAGTGGATCGCCCGCGAAGCGGAGGGCTGGGCCACCTACCACCGCGAAGAAGCAGCGCAGGAAGGGCGCATCGGGCTGTGGCAGCAGGCGCTGGCGCAGGGCGGTGGTGCAGCCAAGCCGTTCGTGCAGTCGATGCTGCTGGACCTGCAGGCCGATCCGCGCGCCCCGGCAGAAGCGCTGCCGCTGGGCCTGAAGGTCGGCCGCGATGGCCTGCGGGCTTATCTGCAGCGCGTGCATGCCCAGGGCGTGGGCCATGTGATGTTCAACCTGGCCGGCAATGGGCGGCCGGTGGACGAGGTGCTGCGCGAGATCGCAGCGGTAGGTGTCGACGTTGGCGGACACGCTGTCTGATTGCGCATTCGCCGGGCATGGCCCGGCGCTACCGGTAAACGCCTGCATCTGCGTATCATTCGCGTTTGATCCTGCTGCCGGAGCTGCGCGTGACCCGACGTAATCCCATGCATCCGACCGGGCGTGTCTTCGCCGTGGTCGCCTTCATCGAAGCGCTCACCTGGGCCGGGCTGCTGGCCGGCATGTGGCTCAAGTACGGGCCCTATGAGAACGTCGCTCTGGTCAAGGTGTTCGGTCCGCTGCATGGCGCGGCCTTCCTGGTTTACGTGGCGGTGACGCTGTTTGCCGCCGTCCGCCTGCGCTGGCCGTGGTGGGCCAGTGCGCTGGCGCTGCTGGCGGCCATTCCGCCGCTGGTCACCCTGCCACTGGAATGGTGGTTCCGCCGCCGCGGCCTGCTGGAACTGCGCACACTGGGCTGAGACGCTGCGTTACCCATGCGTTCAAGCGAATGGGTATCAAATGCAAATACGAGCCGTTATCATTTAAGGATGCCATCACCCCTGCCGGGGCGGCGCCTTCTTTAGAAACGGCTGGTGTTCCATGCATGCACGTCCCGTCGTCGCCGGTCTGCCGGCCCTGGTCCTTGCCGCCCTGATCGGCACCATGGCGATGATGTCGTTCGTGGCGGTGATCGGTCCGGTGGTGCGCCTGCTCGGCCTGTCCGAATGGCACGCCGGCCTGTCGGTCACCGCCGCTGGCGTGCTGTGGATGCTGGCCGCCCGTCCCTGGGGACGGCTGAGTGACCGCATCGGCCGCAAGCGCGTGCTGCTGCTGGCCATGGCTGCCTACACGGTGATCTACATCGGCCTGGCGGTGTTCATCGACGTCGCCCTGCAGGTGGTTCCGCCCGTGCTGGTCTCGGTACTGGTGCTGGTCGGCGCGCGTGGCTTGATCGGGCTGTTCTATGCGGCTGTCCCGCCCACGGCGGCGGCGTTGATCGCCGACCAGGCCCCCACCGGCCAGCGTGCGCAGTTCATGGCGCGGCTGGGCAGCGCCAATGCGCTGGGCATGGTGCTGGGCCCGGCTGCTGCGGGTTGGCTGGCCTACCGCAACCTTTCCCTGGCGCTGTACGTGGCGGCGCTGCTGCCGCTGTTGTCGCTGGCGCTGATCGCCTGGCGGCTGCCGGCCACGCCGCCGGTGGCCGCTGCACAGGCGCGTGCGCGCGCACCGATGTCGCGGCTGGATGCACGCCTGCGCCTGCCGCAGCTGGCGGCCTTCCTGGCAATGGTCTCGGTGACCATCGCGCAGGTCACCGTGGGATTCTTCGCCATTGATCGTTTCGTGCTGGATGCCGCTGCGGGCGCGCGCATGGCCGGCATCGCACTCACCGCCGTCGGCGTGGGCCTGATCCTGGCGCAGGTGCTGGTAATGAAGCTGGAGGTGCATCCGCGGCGCTGGATCATCATCGGCGCCCTGATCGCCGGGCTGGGTTTTGCCGCAGTGGCGGCGGTGCAGCAGCCCTGGCAGCTGCCGGCCACCTACGCAGTGGCGGCGTTCGGCATGGGTTTCGTTTTCCCGTCCTTCCAGGCACTGGCCGCCGATGCGGTGGAGCCGCACGAACAGGGCGCGGCCGCCGGCACCGTCGCTGCCGCGCAGGGGCTGGGCATGGTGGCCGGCCCGATGCTGGGCACGGTGCTGTACCGCGCAGGCGCCAGCCTGCCGTATCTGCTGGTGGGCGTGCTGCTGTTGCTGCTGTGCGGCCTGGCCATGGCCCATCGCGCGAAGGAGACCGCATGAACGATTCGCTGATGCAGGGCGCGTGGCCGGACGCTGCGCCGACACCTGCCCACCACACCGACGAAGCCGCGCTGTTCCTGCTGCAGCACGCCGACCAGCAGATCCACGCACGCGGCTGCCGCGCCAGCCTGCCGACCGGCGCGCTGGCCAGCCTGGCCGAGCGCGTGCAGGCCTTCTTTGCCCAGCAGCGGGGTGGTCCGGGGCTGTTGGTGGGCGCCGTGCCGTTCGAGCCGCGTGCGGACGATGCGCTGTACCAGCCCGAACGCATGTTGCCGGGGCTGCACATGGCGCCTCTGCACGCGCCCGCCCTGCGCGGGGCATTGACCGCCGAGCCGACTGCGCAGGCCTACGCCGCTGCCGTGGCGACGGCCGTGGAGGCGATGCGCGCACCGTCGGCCACGCTGCGCAAAGTGGTGCTGGCGCGCAGCCTGGTGGCGCACACCGAGCAGCCACTGGCGCCGGACACGTTGCTGGCGCGCCTGGGTGCCGATCCGTCGGTGGCGACCTATGCCGTGCCGCTGCCGGTCGAACACGGCCACGCGCCGGCGTGGCTGGTCGGCGCGACGCCGGAACTGCTGCTGCGCAAGCGCGGCGCCCAGGTGCTGTCGCATCCGCTGGCCGGCTCTGCCCGCCGCAGCAGCGATCCGGCCGAGGACCAGCGCGTGGCCCAGGCGTTGCTGGCTTCGCGCAAGGACCACGATGAACACCGCCACGTGGTCGAGGCCATCGTTGACGGCCTGGCGCCCTGGTGCCGTCGCGTCGAGGCGCAGGCGCAGCCGGTGCTGCACGCTACCGCCAGCATGTGGCACCTGGGCACGCGCATCCATGCAACGCTGAAGGATGCATCGACGCCCGCCGCCACGCTGCTGGCCGAACTGCACCCGACGCCTGCGGTCTGCGGAAGCCCGCGGCAGGCCGCGCTGCAGCGCATCCGCGAACTGGAGCCGGTGCCACGCGGCTTCTATGCCGGCGCGGTCGGCTGGCTGGACGCGCAGGGTGACGGCGACTGGTACGTGGCCATCCGCTGCGCACGCCTGCAGGGCACGCAGCTGCGGCTGTTCGCCGGTGCCGGCATCGTCGCCGACTCGCAGCCGCAGGCTGAAGCAGCCGAGACCGGCGCGAAATTCACTGCCTTGTTGAACGCCCTGGGTGTGCACGACCCGGCGGCCCTGATCGAGCCCCAGCCATGAATCCCATTGAATCCGCTCGGCTGCCGCTGCAGCAGGCCTGGCCCGAAGCGCGCGTTGCACGCTATCGCGCTGCCGGCCACTGGCGCGGCGAGACCTTCCCGGCCTTCCTGCGCGAGCGGGCAGAGCAGTACGCCGATGACATCGCGGTGGTGGCCGGTGACGTACGCCTGAGCTACGCACAGCTGTGGCACGAAGCCGGGCGCATCGGCGCCGGCCTGCTGGGGCAGGGCCTGCAGCCGGGTGACCGGGTGCTGGTGCAGCTGGGCAACACCGCCGGTTTCATCACCACCGTATGTGGGCTGTTCCGTGCCGGACTGGTGCCGGTGTACGTACTGCCGGCCCACCGTCTCACCGAACTGGTCCACTTCGCCCGCAAGGCCGAAGCCAGCGCCTACATCACCACCGATGTGCACGAGGGCTTCGACCATCGTGGCCTGGCGCGCGCGCTGCAGGCGGAAGTGCCCGCCGTGGCGCGCGTGGTGATCGATGGCGAGGCGGACGGGTTCATCGCACTGGACGCGCTGCAGGGTGACCGCAGCCAGCTGCCGTCCGACCCGGACCCGCAATCGGTGGCGTTCCTGCAGATTTCCGGTGGCAGCACCGGGCTGTCCAAGCTGATCCCGCGCACCCACGACGACTACATCTATTCGTTCCGTGCCAGCAACGCGATCTGCGGCATCGACCGCGACAGCGTCTAC
Source organism: Stenotrophomonas sp. S39 (assembly GCF_016624665.1). Classification (NCBI taxonomy): domain Bacteria; kingdom Pseudomonadati; phylum Pseudomonadota; class Gammaproteobacteria; order Lysobacterales; family Lysobacteraceae; genus Stenotrophomonas; species Stenotrophomonas sp. S39. The sequence continues at coordinate 32,168 of NZ_JACVTT010000005.1, forward strand.
CTGGTGGCACTGCCGGCGGCGCACAATTTCCCGATGAGCTCGCCGGGGTTCTTCGGCGCGCTGTACGCCGGCGCCCGCGTGGTGCTCAGCCCCGGCCCGGGCCCGGATGCGGCGTTTCCGCTGATCGCCCGCGAGCGCGTGACCTGCTGTGGCCTGGTGCCGCCGCTGGCGCTGCTGTGGGCGCAGGCGGCGGCGACCAGCGCGCACGATCTGTCCAGCCTGCAGGTGCTGCAGGTGGGCGGTGCCAAGCTGGTGCCTGAGGCGGCGCGAAGGGTGATCGATGGCCTGGGCTGCACCCTGCAGCAGGTGTTCGGCATGGCCGAGGGCCTGGTGAACTACACGCGGCTGGATGACCCTGAAGAACTGATCGTGGCCTGCCAGGGCCGGCCGATCAGCCCGGATGACGAGGTGCGCGTGGTCGATGACCACGACCAGCCCGTGGCCGAGGGCGAGGTGGGGCATCTGCTCACCCGCGGCCCGTACACCATCGGCGCGTACCACAACGATGAGGTGGCCAACGCACGGGCCTTCACCGACGATGGCTTCTATCGCACCGGTGACCGCGTGCAGCAGCTGCCGGGCGGCTACCTGGTGGTGCAGGGCCGGGCGGGTGACCACATCAACCGTGCCGGCGAGAAGATCTCCGCTGAGGAGATCGAGGACCACCTGCTGGCCCATCCCGCCGTATTCGACGCGGCTGTGGTGTCCATCCCCGATGACTACCTGGGCGAGCGCAGCTGCGCCTTCGTCATCCAGCAGGGCGAGCCGATCAAGGGTCCCGCGCTGAAGGCGTGGATGCGCGGCCGCGGCCTGGCGGCATTCAAGGTGCCCGACCAGGTGGTGTTCGTGGACAGTTTCGATACCACGGCGGTCGGCAAGATCAGCCGCCGTGAACTGCGCGCGCAGCTGCGCGCGCGTCATCTGCAACAGACAGGAGGAACGCGCTGATGGCGCTGCCCCGCATTACCCCGTACGCCCTGCCGACCGCCGCCGAACTGCCGGCACCACGCGGCCCGTGGCGCCCGCAGCGTGATCGCATCGCGCTGCTGGTGCATGACATGCAGCGCTACTTCCTCGCTGCGTTCGACGCCGGTGCCGAGCCGCTGCAGCCGGCGGTGGCCAACATCGCGCGCCTGCTGGCGCACTGCCGCGCACACGGAATTCCGGTGTTCTACACCGCCCAGCATGGCGACCAGGACCGGCGCGACCGCGGCCTGCAGGCGGACCTGTGGGGCCCGGGCATGCGCCGCAGCGACGAGCATGAGCCGATCATCGATGCGCTGGCCCCGCAGGCTGGCGAACACGTGCTGGTCAAGCACCGTTACAGCGCCTTCCAGCGCAGCAACCTGGAAACCCTGATGCGCGTGCGTGGCCGCGACCAGCTGCTGGTCACCGGTGTGTATGCGCATATCGGCTGCACGGCCACGGTGGCCGAAGCGTTCCAGCGCGACATCGAAGCCTTCATCGCCGCTGATGCGGTGGCCGACTTCTCGCGCGCCGACCATGACCAGGCCCTGCACTGGATCGCACGCACCAGTGGCGTGCCGATGACCACCGAACAGCTGCTGGAGGTGCTGTGATGACCACGACGAACGACGTGCTGGACCTGGAACGCATGCGGGCCGACGTGGCACGCGTGCTCGACTGTGCGCCGGCCGACATCGGCGACGACGACAACCTGATCGACCTGGACCTGGATTCGATGCGCATGCTTGGCCTGGTCCTGGCCTGGGGCAACACCGGGCTGCCGCTGGAGTTCTCGCAGCTGGCCGAGCACAGCACGCTGCGCCAGTGGTGGGCGGTGGTGCAGACGCTGCAGGCGGCGCAGCGGGCATGACCGCTGCGGGGCTGGCCACGCCGGTGGCGCTGACCGAGGCGCAGTCGGGCCTGTGGTTTGCCCAGCGCCTGGCACCGGACAATCCTTCGTTCAATACGGCCCATGCCGTGTGGATCGAGGGTGCGCTGGACGTGGCCGCCTTCGTGGCCGCCGCCAACCAGGCCGCCGCCGAAGCACAGGCCCTGGCGCTGCGCTTTGCCGAGGGCGAGGACGGGCAGCCCCTGCAGTGGCACGACGCGGCCCACGTACCGCTGCTGGCACTGCACGATCTGTCCGCGGACGCCGATCCCGCCGCCTCGGCGCGGGCGGCGATGCAGGCCGACCGGCTGGCGCCGGTGGATCCCACCCGCGACCGCATCAGCCAGCAGGTGCTGTTTGATCTAGGGGGACAGCGTTGGGTCTGGTATCTGCGCGTGCACCACCTGGCTGCCGATGGCTATGGCATGGCGTTGTTCAGTGATCGCGTGTGTGCGCTGCATGCAGGCCGCGGCGGCGAACCGTTGCCGCCGCTGGCGGGCGTACTGGCCGATGATGCCGCCTACCGTAGTGATGCGCGTCGCGAGCAGGCGGGCCAGTGGTGGCGCGAGCAGTTGCGGGGCGCACCGGCCGCTGCGGGCCTGGCCGGTACGGTGGCGGCGGGCAGCGATGCGCTGCGCTGGGTGCAGCCACTCGGTGCTGCGTTCCGCGACCTGCTGCTGCAGACCTCGGTGCGCTGGCTGCAACCGTGGCCGGACGTACTGGTCGCGCTGTCGGCCGAGTACCTGCGGCGGATGAGTGCCGTCGAGGAAGTCGTGCTGGGCGTGCCCTACATGGGGCGGCTGGGCAATGCTTCGGCGCGGGTGCCGTCCATGGTGATGAACGTGCTGCCGCTGCGGGTGGCGGCGGGCGAGGGCAGCGTCGAGGCATTCGCGCGCGGTATCGGCCGGCAATTGAGCCAGGGGCGCAGGCAGGGTCGCTACCGGGGCGAGCAGATGCGCCGCGATCTCGGTCTGGTGGGCGTGCAGCAGCGCCTGCACGGCCCGCTGGTGAACGTGCAGCCGTTCTACAAGCCTCTGGCGCTGCCCGGCGTTGAGGCCACGCTGGAGGTGCTGTGCACCGGCCCGGTCGATGACCTGACCCTGGGCTTCCGTGGCGACGGACAGGCGCTGCTGGATCTGGAGATCGAAGCCAATCCCGCGCTCTACAGCCTGGATGACGTGCAGGCGCACGCCGTGCGGCTGCAGCATTTCGTGTCAACGGCACTGCAGGCGAACGACATCCGCGAGGTGCCGCTGGCGACGCCGGACGAGGCGCAGCGCGCCGTACACGGCTTCAATGCCACCGACCACGCGTTGCCGGCGACCACCCTGGTGCAGCTGCTGCTGCAGGGCATGGATCGCGATCCGCAGGCAACGGCCCTGGTGTTCGGCGATACCACGATGGACCACGCCACGCTGGAAGCACGCAGCTTCGCATTGGCCGCGCAGCTGCACGCGATGGGCATACGCCCTGGCGACATTGTCGCGGTAGCGCTGCCGCGCTCGCTTGAGCTGGCCGTCGCGTTGATGGGCGTACTTCGCGCCGGTGCCGCCTACCTGCCGCTGGACCTTGCCCATCCGGATGAACGGCTGGCGCGCATCCTCGCATCGGCGCGGCCGGCCTGCGTGCTGGCCGAGGCCGACGTGCAGGCGCGGCTGGGCGATGTCACGCTGCTGCCGCCCTCGCAGTGGACCGCGCTGAGCTTCGCCGCGCCGTGGGCCGATCCGGCGCCGGGCGATGCGGCCTATGTCATCTACACCTCCGGCTCGACCGGTGAACCCAAGGGCGTGGTGATCGAACACCAGGCCATCGTCAACCGCCTGCTGTGGATGCGCGAGCACTACGGGTTCGCCGCGGATGATCGCGTGCTGCAGAAGACCCCGGCCACCTTCGACGTGTCGGTGTGGGAATTCTTCCTGCCGCTGCTCTGTGGTGCCACCCTGGTGCTGGCCGGGCCGGACGCGCATCGTGACCCGACCGAGCTGGCGCGGCTGATCCGCAGCCACGACATCACCACCGCGCACTTCGTGCCGTCGATGCTGGATGCCTTCCTCGCGGCACCGGCTTCAGAGGGCCTGCGCCTGCGCCGCGTGTTCACCAGCGGCGAGGCCTTGGACGCCACGCTGCGCGATCGTTTCCACGGCCGGGTGCATGCGGAACTGCACAATCTGTACGGGCCGACCGAGGCGGCGGTGGATGTGAGCTGGTGGCCGGCCAGTGCCGGCGATCGCTCGCGGCCGGTGCCGATCGGCTTCCCGGTATGGAACACGCGCCTGTACGTGCTGGATGCACGCATGCAGCCGCTGCCGGTCGGCGTGGCCGGTGATCTGTACCTGGGCGGTGTGCAGCTGGCGCGCGGCTATCTGGGCCGCGATGACCTGACCAACGAGCGCTTTCTGGCCGATCCGTTCCTGCCCGGGCAGCGCATCTATCGCACCGGTGACGTCGCGCGCTGGCGCGGCGATGGCGCGGTGGAATACCTGGGTCGCAGCGACCACCAGGTGAAGCTGCGCGGCCTGCGCATCGAGCTGGGCGAAATCGAGGCTGCGCTGCGCGAGCTGCCGGGCATGGACCGGGTGGAAGTGCTGCTGCGGCAGGATGCACCGGGCGACGCGCGGCTGGTTGCGTACGTGCCCTCTGCATCTGCCGACGCAGCGGTGCTGCGCAGCCATCTAGCCACGCGCGTGCCGGACTACATGCTGCCTTCTGCATTCGTCGGCGTGGATCATTGGCCGGTGACGGCCAACGGCAAGCTGGACCGCGGTGCATTGCCTAAGCCGCCGGACGAGCACGTCGGCGGACTGGCGCCGCGCACGCCGCTGGAGCATGAGCTGGCCGCGCTGTTTGCACAGGCGCTCGGCCGCGCGACGCCCGTTGCCGTGGACGCGGACTTCTTCAGCCTGGGCGGCGATTCGCTCTCGGCGGTGCATCTGCTGCTGGCCATTGAACAGCGCTGGCGCTGCGACCTGGGCCTGGGCGCGCTGTTCGCGCAGCCGACGGTGGCCGCATTGGCCGCGCGCATCGCCGAGCCACCCGCGTCGGCCGACCACGCGCTGGGGCCGGTGATCGCACTGGCGACGGCGGAAAGTGCATTGCCGCCGCTGTTCGTGGTGCATCCCGCCGGGGGCATCGCCTGGAACTACCGGACGTTGGCGCGTGCGCTGCAGCCGGCGCGCACGGTTCATGGCCTGCAGTCGCCGGCCTTGGACCCACGGCAGGCCATGCCGTCGAGCATCGAGGTGATGGCCAATGACTACGTGCAGCGCATCGCCACCCTGCAGCCGCAGGGGCCGGTACACCTGCTGGGCTGGTCGGTGGGTGGCATCCTCGCCCAGGCCATGGCCGTGCGCCTGCACGAGATCGGCCGCGAAGTGGGTGAGCTGGTGCTGCTCGATGCGTATCCGAGTGAATGCTGGCGGGCGGAGCCGGAGCCCGATGCCATGGCCGCGCTGCGTGCACTGCTGGCCATCGCCGGCCATGACCCCGACGCACATCCGGAACTGGACAGCCGCGAGCGCATCCTGGCCTTCCTGCGCCGTGGTGGCAGCGCGCTGGGCAGCCTGCCGGATGTGGTACTTGATGGCGTGGTGCGTGCGGTGACCGGCACCAATCGCTTGATCCGCGAGCATCAGCATCGGCCCTTCGACGGCACGCTGGTGCATGTGCGGGCAGGGCGCGACCACCAGGCACGGCCGCAGCTGCAGTCGGCGTTGTGGATGGCCCATGCACGCAGGGTGCAGGCGCTGGAGCTGCCGTTCCTGCACGCCGAACTGACCGGCCGCGATGCGGTGGCGCAGCTGGCGCCGTGGTTGTCGGCGCGGTTGCGGCAGTGGGATGAACAACAGGAGATCGCAGCATGCAGTTGACCGGTTTTGAAGGGCGCGTGGCGCTGGTGACCGGCGCCGCCGGTGGCATTGGCGCGGCCCTGGTACGGCTGCTGGCCGATGCGGGATGCACGGTGGTGGCGACGGACTACCAGCGTCCAGGGGTGCAGGCCGCGCGGGTACGGGCATTCGCGCTGGACGTGACCGACAGCGCGGCGGTGGATGCGCTGGTGGAGCAGGTGGAGTCGGGCGTGGGCCCAATCGCGCTGGCCGCCAGCGTGGCCGGCGTGTTGCATGTGGGCGAAGTGGCTACGACCGGCGATGAGGACTGGCGGCGCGTGTTCGCGGTCAACGCCGATGGCGTATTCCATGTCGGCCGCGCGCTGGCGCGGGTGATGTCACCGCGGCGCCAGGGGGCGATCGTCACCGTCAGTTCGAATGCGGCCGGCGTGCCGCGCCATGGCATGGCCGCCTACGCGGCATCGAAAGCCGCAGCGACCATGTTCACCCGCTGCCTGGGGCTGGAGCTGGCGCCGCTGGGCATCCGCTGCAACATCGTCGCGCCCGGATCGACACTGACGCCGATGCAGACCGGCATGTGGGAAGACGCGCACGGCGCCGAGCGGGTGATTGCAGGCAACCTGCACACCTACAAGGCCGGCATACCGCTGCGCAAGCTGGCCACCCCGGAGGACATCGCCCACTCGGTGATGTTCCTGCTGTCCGAACAGGCCGGTCACGTGGCGATGAGTGACCTGTACGTGGATGGCGGCGCCACCCTGCGCGGTTGAGCGCCTGTAGAGCCGGCCGCTGGCCGGCAACCGCGATCTGGTAGTGCCGGCCGCTGGCCGGCAACCCCGATCAGTTCCAGACAATTCCGAACCTCCGTCACGGCAGACCCCGACGTTCATCCCTCAACTGCCTGGCCCATGATGTGCCATGAGCAGCCATCGCCTCCGCCTCGGCCGCCGCTCGATCACTGGCCAGGCCTACGTTCTGACAACGACCACCCATCAGCGCCGCCGCCTCTTTGAAAGCGCGGCGGCGGCAGCCTGCGTCATCGAGCAGTTCCGATACATTGAAGAGAAGGGGCTGGTGCGGTCGTTCGCCTGGGTCGTCATGCCGGATCACGTGCACTGGATGTTCCAGCTGCAGGCGTCGGAGCTTGCTGACATCGCCCGCCGGCTGAAGTCATCCAGTGCGCTGGCGCTGAATCGACTGGCCGACCGGCGCAGTACGATATGGCAGTCAGGGTATTTCGATCACGCGGTGAGAGCCGAGGAGTCGCTGGTGAAGCAGGCGCTGTATATCCTGGGGAACCCGATCCGGGCCGGTCTCGCCAGGCAGATCGGCGAGTATCCGCACGCGTGGTCGATGTGGACGTAATGCCGGCCAGCGGCCGGCACTACCACGGCGCTAACTGTTGCATCGCGGGGCGGGAGGTAGTGCCGGACGCCGGCCGGCAACCGCAGCGAGGCGCGTGATAGTGAGCAGCTGCCGGCCAGCGGCCGGCACTACCGAGGCAAAGGCCTAGACGCCGGTGCGGGGCTTGCGCGTGCGCTTGGGCTTTGCGGCATCGCCGCCGCTGGCGGCACCGTCCTGCAGCGCCTGCAGCCAGGACAGCGTGTCGATGTAGTCGATGAAGTGGCGCAGGTAGCCGGGGCTGGTGGCCTGCATCGTGTCCAGCATGCGCTGCACCAGCACGGCCGAGTTCAACGGGCCGCCATCGGCGGGTGCCTCGGCACGCAGCGAGCGGCGCACCTGCAGTTCGCTGCGCAGCTCGGACCACTCGCGGCGCACCTGGTCCAGCATCGGCACCTGCGGGTAATGCGGCAGGCTGCGCGAGCCGGCGTCGAGGTCGCGCACCAGGCCGCGCAGATCTTCCAGCGGCGAGGATGGCTTACGTGCCATCAGCGGCCTTCGGCTTGGGAATCGGCGCGATTTCCACGCGGCGGTTGCGCGCGCGGCCTGCTTCATCGGCATTGGAACTGACCGGCTGCTCGCTGCCGAATGCGGCGGCAAACACGGCATCGGCCGGTACGCCGTCGGCGATCAACGTGCGGGTCACGGTCAGCGAACGTTGCGCGGACAATTCCCAGTTGTCGGCGAAGCGGCGGTTGCCATCGCGGATCGGCGCGTCATCGGTGAAGCCGCTGACCATCAGGATCTCTTCGCGCGTGCCCAGGTACGCCGCCAGCGGCGCCGCCAGGCTGCGCAGCAGCTCCTGGCCTTCCGGCTGCAGCTGGTCCGAGTTGAGGGCGAACAGCACGCTGCCGCTGATGCCGATGCGGCCGTCCACCAGGGTCACCCGGCCGGCGGCCAAGGGGCCGGCCAATGCCTGTTCCAGCGTCTGCAGGCGCTGGGCTTCGGCCTGGCGCTGCTTCACTTCCTGGTCCAGCCGCTGCGACAGCTCCAGCTGCACCGCCACCACGCCGACCAGGATCAGCACGAAGGCGCCCAGCAGCACCGACATCAGATCGCCGAATGCGGCCCAGATCGGGGCGTGCGAGCCGCCGTCGACCTCCAGTTCGTCACTCATGCGCTACCGGCCTTGCCACGGCGCGTGGCCAGCTGCTGCAGTTCTTCCATCACCTGCTTCTGCGACAGCAGGCTGAGGTCGACCACCTCGCGTGCCTGCGCCACGTAGTAGGCCAGCTGCTCGTCGCTGCGGGCCAGCGAGGCGTCCAGGGCGCCGCCAATCTGTTCCAGGCGCCCGGACAGTTCGGTCGATGCGGCGCCGAACTGTTCGACGGCGGCGCCGAAGGTGCCGGCCAGCTGGCCGACCTCCGCTGCGCTGCCACTGAGGTGGCCGGCGATGCCGTCGAGCTTGCCGGTCTCGGCAGCAATATGGTCGGTGAAGCGGCTGCCGACGCGTTCCAGCAGCTCGGCCGAGCCGCCCACCAGTGCGTCCACGGCGCTGCGCTGTTCGTGCGAAGCGTGGTTGATCGCTTCCAGCAGGGTCTGCACGGTGGCCAGCAGGTGGCCGCGCTCTTCCAGCATGGCATTGTCGCGCACCAGGCTTTCAGACAGGGTGCTGCGCAGTTCGTTGATGACCTCGGCTGCGGCCTTGGGGGCGTCGGCGGCGGTCTGCAGCAGGGTGGAGACCTCTGCCAGAGTGGCGCTGGCCTGTGCGCGGCCGTTCTCGCCGATCTGCTGCGCCGTGCTGGCCAGGGTCGCGCAGACCTGCTGCTGGCGCTCGGCCAGGCCCTGCGCGATGGCTTCCAGTGCGCTGCTCCACTGCTGCAGGCGCTGCTCATCACCGGCCTGCAACTGCGACTGCAGGGCCACGTGTGCCTGCTGCAGTTCCGTGGCGACCGCATCCCAGCGCGCCTGGCGCTGCTGCTCGCGCGCATCCAGGCCCGCCTGCAGTTCTGCATGAGCGCTGGCGGCCGCAGCCTGTGCCGCCTGCCAGTGCTGCGAACGCAGTGCTTCGTGGTCCTGCAGCAGCGACTGGCTGGCACTGTGGCGCTCGTCCAGGGCCTGCAGCAGTGCCTGTGCCTGCGTGTCCAGCTGTGCGCCCACTGCCTGCAGCGACTGTTGCTGGCGTTCCAGCAGCGTGGTGTTCAGTGCGTGCTGCTGCTCGGCAGCACTGCGCCATGCGTCGGCCGCGCCAGCGGCATCGGCCTGCAGGCGATCGCTGATGCGTGCGATCAGCGTTTCGGCCTGCGTGCCCTGGCCATCACTGAAGGCCTGCAGGTGCTGACGCAGATCGGCCACCAGCGCCTCCTGCGCCCGGGCCTGCTCGGCCACGACCTTGGCCCAGCTCGCCTCGGTGGCAACGCGGCTGCGCTCGAAGCCATCGTTGAGGCCGGCCAACTGCTGCTGCACGGCCTGCTCGACACGCGCATGCAGGGCCTGGCCATGGGTTGCCAGGCCGGTCAGCGTGGTTTCGGCCATCGGCTGCAGCGCGCCACCAATGGCGGCCGCACTGGCTTCGGCACCTTCGCGCAGCGACTGCTGCAGCGAAACCGCCAGGCGTTCCTGCAGGGCCTGGCTCTGGGTGAGGAACTCGGACTGTCCGGCCAGCAGCCGCTCGTTGGCGGCAGTGCTGTGCTGTTCGAAGGCGCTGGTCATCGCCTGCAGGCGGTCCACCAGCGCGGGCAGGGCGGCCGACTGCGCCTGCAGCAGGCGCAGCGATTCGGCGCGCTGCCAGGCCTGCGAATACGGATGCAGCTCACCGGCGATGGCGCGGTCCAGCTGCTGTACCACCTGCAGCCGGTCGCGGCGCAGCAGCGCCGACAGCAGGCCGAGCATGGCCGAGCTGGCCACGCCGGCAATGGAGGTGCCGAACGCTACGGCCAGGCCCTGCACGGGCGAGGCCAGCGAGCCGCGGATGGCGGCCATGTCGGTCGCGCTCTGCAGGGCAAGGCCGGTGCCGCGCAGCGTATCCATCATGCCCAGCAGGGTGCCGAGCATGCCCAGCAGCACCAGCAGGCCCACCAGGTAAGGGGTCAGCACCGGGCCGGGCAGGGCGATGCGCTCGCCTTCCACGCGCAGGCGCACGGCATTGCGCAGGCCCACCGGCACGCGCTCCAGCCACGGCGCCAGCGATTCCTTCGCCGTGCCCAGGTCGTTCAGTGCAGCGCGCAGCCCGTTGCTGGCCTGGCGGTAGCGGTACAGCTCCACGCCGCCGGCGATGTAGCAGGCCGCGATGATCGCCGCCACGGCCGCGCCCAGCGGGTGCACCGCCACGTAGCCGATGCCGATCCAGCACACGGCCAGCAGGCCGACAAGGAATACAACGACATGGAAAGCAGTTCTGGACATGGTGTTCCGGTCAGTGGGAGCGCAGGGCTGCAAGCAGCCCATGGATCGGGTGGAAACGCAGTTCGAGCTCGGCCAGCAGCAGGCTGCGCATGTCATTGCGGAATGCCGCGCGCCAGCCGGGCTGGCCGTGCACGCGTTCGAAACGGGCGCCCAGCACCGTGGGCACCGTCGCCAGCAGGCTGTGCTCGCGCGGGGTCAGGGTCTGTTCCATCACCGCATCGACCTCGGCCAGCCGTGCCAGTTCGGGCGAGGCCTGCACCAGCTGGTCGCGCAGGCGGCCGCGCAGGCGCCCGGTGGCGGTCTGGATGGCCTGCTGCAACACACGGTAGCGCTGGCGCAGCGAGGCGAAGTTGGCCTGTGCGGCGACCTCGGCCAGGTCCAGCAGGCGCTCGGCCTCGGCATCCTCGCCGATGGAGGCCAGCAGGCTGGCCTCGGCCTGTGCGCAGTCGGCCAGCAGGTCGTCCACCGCCTCGGCGGCCTCGCCCGCCTCGGGCAGGCGGCCGTCCAGCGCCCCGGAGAGGGCCACGGCACGGCTCCAGTCCACCCACTGGCCGAGGCGATCGGTCAGGGCGGGACTGCTGGCCGGCATCGCACCGTCGCTGAGACGGGCAAGCAGGCGGAGGAAGTCCGGTCCACCGAGGACCGGCTGCGCGGCGTTCGCCATCAAGTAGCCAGGGGCCAAAAACCGTTGATTTTACAACCAGATGACCGCCGCTGGATGAAGGGGCCGGGCCATCCCCCGTGGGCAGGCACGGGGAGGGTCTCGGCCCGCGCCGGCAGACGGCTTAGAATGGTCGGCTGCACTAACGCAACTGGACCCTCTGGAGCTTCTGCATGACCCTCGCGCCGTTCTATCCCATCGGTACCCCCGGCCAGCCCTGGGGCGATGCTGAACGCGCACAGTGGCGGGCCGCCCAGCAACGCCAGCGCAGCTACCACGACGACGTGGTGGCCGCGCTTGAGCGCCTGGACGACGGTTTCGACGTGATCCAGTACGGTCAGCTCGACTATGCCCCGGATCACTACCCGCTGTTTGCCGTGGTCAACCATGACTGGAACCCGGCGCTGCCGACCGCCCTGGTCACCGGCGGCGTGCACGGCTATGAAACCAGCGGCGTGCACGGTGCGCTGCAGTTCCTCGAACAGCAGGCCGAGCGCTACCTGGGCCGGATGAACCTGATCGTGGCGCCGTGCGTCAGCCCGTGGGGCTACGAGCGCATCCAGCGCTGGAACCCGAATGCGATCGACCCCAACCGCAGCTTCCGTGACGGGGGCCTGATCGAGGAAGCCGCCTCGCTGATGCGCTGGGTGGCCGAGCGCAAGGCGGACATCCGCGTGCACCTGGACCTGCACGAGACCACCGACAGCGACCTGCACGAGTTCGATCCGGCACGCTGTGCCCGCGATGGCAAGCCGTTCGAGCGTGACACCATCCCCGATGGCTTCTACGTGATCGGCAACAGCGAGGATCCGCAGCACGGCTTCCAGAAGGCACTGATCGAGGCCGTGGCCCCGATCACCCATATCGCCCCGGCCGATGCCGAGGGCAACCTGGTGGGCCTGCCGCTGCAGTCGCCGGGCGTGGTCTGGGGCGAGTCGCGCTCGATCGGCGCGTGCGCCGGCTTCACCGATGCGCGCTATGCCACCACCACCGAGGTATACCCGGACAGCCCGCGCACCAATCCGCAGGAATGCAACGACGCCCAGGTGGCGGCGGTGTGCGCGGGCCTGGATTACGCACTGGCCCAATGACGTAACGCCGGGCTCGCTCGACTGCTGTTGGAGAAGCAGTCGAGCAAGCTCGACTCTACCCAAGCAGAGCCATGCCCGGCGGCGCTGCGGATCATCCCTTCTGGCGCTGCTCCTGGATGGCCTTGTCCAGTGCATCCAGGTCATCGGTAGACGACTGCAGCCACTGCGCATACGCAGGGGTTTCGACGAAGCCTTCGCCGCGCAGCACGGTGTCCAGGTCCGGGTTGTCATTGCTGGCGTGCTGCAGGAAGCCCGCCATCAGGCCCGACAGGCGGTGCGCGGCTTGGAAAGCAGCCTGCGGCGATCCCGCCGGCTCCACGATGGTGCCGAGGAAAGCCGCGTAGGCGGCGTGATCGACGTCGAAGTCATCGCGGTTCTTGAACGCCTCTGCACTCAGCTGTGCTTCGCCCGAGCTGTGGCGGGCGAAGCCCCAGGTCCAGATATCGAGGAAATGCAGCGCTTCCAGCTTCTGGCGTTCTTCCGTGCTCAGATCGATCGCGCCGGACAGGGCGTACTCCATGGTGGCGGCCGAGAAGGCTTCGGTGCCGGAGTTGGCGTGGAAATCGCTGAGGCTGCGCAGCGCATCGGGTTCATGCGGGTCGAGCTGCAGCGCACGGTAGATCACGCGCGCGCCTTCGATGTGGCGGCCCTCGGCGATGAAGATGTTGAGGGCGTGGCTGGCCAGCTGGGCGGCGTTGAGTTCGGCGAAGGTCGTCATCGGGGTGGGAAAGGGAAAGGGCGGTCCGATGGTAGGTGCAGTGTTTCGCCGCAACAAGGGCCATACCCGGCCGCGCAGTAGATCCACGCCATGCGTGGATGTTCGATTGACTCAGAACCGGTAGCCGATGACCGTGAACAGCGAGGTCTTGTAGCGGTCATCACCGCCCTCCGCGGCGCCGCTGGTGTACTGCCCGGCACCCACGAACGGATCGTTGCGGCCAACCAGCAGCTCGCTGGATACGCGCAGGCGGCCATGCGTCCATGCGCCGCCCAGGGTCAGGCGCTGGCTGTCCTTGAAGTCGGCTTCGTCCTTGATGAAGCGTGACAGGCTGGCGTACAGATCGACGTCCTGCCCGCCCAATGTCACCGGGCGACCCACTTCGGCGAACACCACCGTGCCCTTCGTGGCGATGTTGTACGACGCATCGAAACCGCCCACGGTGATCACGTGCGTATCGCGCGCTGCCGGCAGGCTGATGTCCTGCCGTGCCACCAGCACCTTGCCGCGCCAGCTGCCGTTGCCCACCTTGATGCTCGCCGCCAGCGCGCGGCGCTCACCGTCACCCTGCGGCGTCCCGCTTTCATCCTGCAGCCGGGAGGAAAGGCCCGAGACGGCGGCCGAGACCGTGATGTCATCGTGCCTGTACAGATCCCAGTCGAGCGTGGCCGCCACCAGGTCGCGTTCCGAGGTGCGGGTGCCGTTGGGCACGTAGCTGTCGCCCTGCACGAAGGCCGTGGAGTAGCGCGCCCCATCGCGGCTGATGCCCTTGCCGTCCGGCGTGGAGGTGGGGTAATAGCCGGCGGCCAGGCGGTAGCCCTGGCCATCATGGCGATAGGTGATACCCGGTGCGTACACCTCTTCCAGGCCGACGACGAAGCCGATGCTGCCGAGCACCTGTGCGCCCCAGTACTGCTCATCCAGCACCACCGGCTGCAGGCCCACCGCCACCCGGTCACCATTGGCGAAGCGGCGCCCGGCGTACGCCTGCAGCGGGAAGCTCACTTCGCCGGGGTAGTTGCGGTAGCCGCCCGCATGCGAGTACAGCACGCTGCCGCCGTAGAAGCGGTACTGCGCCGAGGCGAAATAGTCCCTGCCGTCATAGTCGGCCTTCAGGATGAGCGTGTCGAAGGACAGATGGTTGGAGGTGCGGCGGGTGCCGTCGCCGTGTGCGTCGTTGAAGCGCACATCCCAGCGGCCGCGCAGGACACCGCCAAGTGTCCAGCCGGTGTGTGCCGGTGCAGGCGTATCGACGGCCTCGGCGGGGGTTTCGGCATGTGCAAGCGAGGCACACGCCAGACACAGGGCCAGGACAAGAGGCGAACGGACGAAACGGAACGCAGGATGCATGGCAGGTTCCCAGGCAGGAACAGCAGGAAAGTGGACCATCGGGCAACAGGGCGCCCACCGCGCCGCAAGGCACGGGCAGGGCGCAATGATGGAGAGGTGCGGTCGGGTGTTACGTCTCGGTAGCGTCGAACTCGCCGATGGCCTCGCGGGCCACGCGGAAACTGTCGACCGCAGCGGGCACGCCGCAGTAGATCGCCACCTGCAGCAGCACCTCGCGGATCTTCTCGCGGCTGACGCCGTTGCGCAGTGCGCCCTTGACGTGGATCTTCAGCTCGTGCGGCCGGTTCAACGCGGAAATCATCGCGAGGTTGATCAGGCTGCGCTCGGCCAGGGCGAGGTCGCTGCGCGCCCACACCGTGCCCCAGCAATACTCGGTCACCAGTTCCTGCAGCGGCTGGCTGAAGGCATCGGCCTGCGCCAGGGCGCGATCCACATACTCGTCACCCAGCACGTGGCGGCGGATCTGCAGGCCTTTCTCGAAGCGGGAATCGCTCATGCGCTGATGCCTCCGAACAGGGTGTACTTGATGTCCAGGAAATCCTCGATGCCGTAGCGCGAACCCTCGCGCCCCAGCCCGGACTGCTTGATGCCGCCAAACGGCGCCACTTCATTGGAGATCGCAGCGCGGTTGATGCCGACCATGCCGTAGTCCAGCCGTTCGCTCATGCGCCAGGCGCGGCCGAGGTCGCGGGTGTAGCAGTACGCGGCCAGCCCGGAATCGGTGGCGTTGGCCAGGCGCACGGCCTCGGCCTCATCGTGGAAGCGGAACACGGCGGCCAGCGGGCCGAAGGTTTCGTCGGTCGCCACCTGCATCTCGGCGGTGGCATCGACCAGCAGGGTCGGCTGGTAGAAGCACTCGCCCTGCGCGCCGACGGCGCCGCCCAGCAGCACGCGCCCGCCCTTGGCCACCGCATCGTCCACGTGCGACTGCACCTTGGCGACAGCGGCGGTGTTGATCAGCGGGCCGATCTGCGTGCCCTCGGCTTCGCCCGCGCCCACCTTCAACGCGGCGATGCGCGCACGCAGTGCCTCGACGAAGGCATCGTGGATGGCGTCGTGCACGAGGAAGCGGTTGACGCAGACGCAGGTCTGGCCGGCGTTGCGGAACTTGGCCAGCATCGCGCCATCAACCGCCGCTTCGAGATCGGCATCCTCGAACACGATGAACGGCGCGTTGCCGCCCAGCTCCAGCGACACCTTCTTCACTGTCTTCGCGGCCTTGCCGTACAGCATGCGGCCGACCGGCGTGGAGCCGGTGAAGGTGAATTTGCGTACCTCCTCGCTGTCGAAGAACGCATCACCGATGGACGCGGCATGGCCGGTGACCACGCTGAACATTGCCGCGGGCACGCCTGCCTGCAAGGCCAGGTCGGCCATCGCCAGCGCGGTGAACGGCGTTTCCGCCGCCGGCTTGACGATGCATGGGCAGCCGGCGGCCAATGCCGGGGCGACCTTGCGGGTGATCATCGCGGCGGGGAAATTCCACGGCGTCACCGCCGCCACGATGCCGATCGGCTGGCGCGTCACCATGATCCGCGCATCGGGGTAGGGGCTGGGAATGATGTCACCGTAGACGCGCTTGGCTTCCTCGGCGAACCATTCGACGAAGCTGGCGGCGTAGACGATCTCCGCGCGGGCCTCGGCCAGCGGCTTGCCCTGTTCGGCGGTCAGCAGGCGCGCAAGGGTTTCGGTGTTTTCGATCAGCAGGCGGTGCCAGGCCTTCAGCACGCGCGAGCGATGCTCGGCCGTGGTGGCACGCCAGTCGGCCCAGCCGGCGCTCGCTGCCGCGATCGCGCGCTCGGTTTCGGCACCGCCCAGGCGCGGCACCGTGCCCAGCGGCTGCTGGGTCGCCGGGTCGAGGATTTCATCCACCTCACCGCTGTCGGCGGTGATCCATTGCCCAGCCACCAGCGCACGCTGGTGGAACAGCGCGGACGTTTCAACGTTCATGCATACCTCGTGGTTCGTGTCGGGCGCGGGCACCGGGGTACCCGCGCCGGTGGGGGTTCAGGTGGCCGCGACACTGGCGCCCTGGGGCGCACGCACGGCCAGCAGGTAGTAGGCGAGGGCGCTGACCAGCAGGCCGATCACCCAGGACACATCGACGCCACCGAACAGCTGCGCCCACGCGCCTTGGAAGAACGCGTTGCTGATGAACGGCACCTGGGCGATGGCGCCCAGCAGGTAGGCCAGCAGGGCACGGCCATTGAACAGGCCATAGCGGCCCCCATCGCGGGCGAAGATCGAGGCGATGTCGTAGCGCCCGCCGTTCACCACGTAGAAGTCCAGCAGGTTGATCGACACCCACGGCGCCAGGATGAACAGCAGCGCGAACACCGCGTTGATGAAGATCTCGATGAAGTTGGCCGACGCCCACAGTGCGCACAGCGTGGACGCCGCCAGCAGGGCGCACGACAGGGTGATGCGGGCCAGCCGTGCCGGCGTCCACGCGGGCGAGAACGTCTGCAGCGAGGTGACGCAGGACAGCACCGCGCCGTACAGGTTCATCGCGTTGTGGCCGATGATGTTGACCAGGAACAGCACCATCAGCACATAACCGAACCAGCCGGTGTGCAGGCGTACCGCTTCCATCGCATCGGTCTGCTGGCCACCGCTGACCGCCAGCATGCCGAAGGTGAAGGCCAGGATGGGGCCCAGTGCAGCGCCCAGGTAGGTGTAGATGAAGGGCCGGAACACGCCGACGCTGCGCGGCAGCGCACGCGAATAGTCCGAGGTGTAGGGCGAGAAGCTGATCTGCCAGACGCAGCAGATGCCGAACATCGAGAACCAGCCGGCGGGCGAGAAGCTGCCATGGCTGAAGGCTTCGGTGCCCAGGCGCGGCACCATGATGGCCAGGCCGATGGCCAGCGCGCCGCCCATGAACCAGATGCCGATGCGGTTGAAGCCGTGGATGAAGTTGTAGCCGATGATGCCGATGGCCGTGGCCAGCGCCGCACCGATGATGGTGGCCAGCGGCAGCGGCACCGCCGGGATGACCGTGTGCAGGGTCTTGCCGGACAGGATGATGTTGGAGATGAAGTAGCCCAGGTAGATCAGCGTGGTGAAACCCACCACCAGCAGCGAGCCGAAGCGGCCGAACTGCGCGCGGCTCTGGATCATCTGCGGGATGCCGGCCAGCGGGCCCTGGGCCGAGGCAAGGGCGAGAATGGCGGCGCCGAACATATGGCCGGTGACGATGGCCAGCAGCGCACTGGCGATGTCCAGCTTGAAGGTCAGCACCGACATCGCGCCGGTGATGACCGCCAGCGGGGCGATGTTGGTACAGAACCACAGGGTGAACAGGTCACGGGGGTTGCCGTGGCGTTCCTGCTCGGGGATGTAGCCGATGGAGTGGCCCTCGATGGAGAAAGCGCCATCCTGCTTGCTTGCATTGCTCATGGGCGGATTTCCTTGGCCTGCCGGTCGCCCGGCAGGCGTGCATCGGGATCGGTCGCGCGCGCCCGGCTGTGCAGGGGCGCAGGAACGATCCGGTCATGGAACCGGGCTGCGCGACCTCGCCCATCGAGGGGGGGGAGGCGAGGGCGCGCGGGCCGGAGGCGGGAACGGGTGTGGGTGCCGGGCGCGGGGCCTAGCGCATCACGAACGGGTCATCCATGGGGACATCGGACGTACGCAGCCACACCGTCTTGGTCGTGGTGTATTCCAGGGCGGCCGCTGCGCCGCCCTCCCGTCCATGGCCCGAAAGACCGAATCCACCGAACGGCGCCAGCGGTGAAATCGCACGATAGGTGTTGATCCAGACCACGCCCGAACGGATTGCCCGGCTCAGCCGGTGCGCGCGCGTCAGGTTGCGGGTGAAGATGCCGGCAGCCAGGCCGAAGGCGGTGCTGTTGGCCTTGCTGATCGCTTGGGCTTCATCGTCGAACACATCCACCGACAGCACCGGGCCGAACAGTTCGGTGGTGATGCTGTCGGCCTGCGGGGACGCGCTGCAGTCGACGATGGTGGGCGGGAAGTAGATGCCGGCGCGGTCGCTGCGGGTACCGCCGCAGAGCACGCGGGCGCCCTGGGCGACCGATGCGGCCAGCACTGCTTCGATGTTCTGGCGCTGGCGCTCGGTGCACAGCGGGCCGAACTCGGTCGCCGCGTCATCGGGGGCGCCGATGCGGATGGCTGCCACTTTCTCCAGCAGCCTCGCAAGGAAGGCATCCTTGATGCCCGCCTGTACCAGCAGGCGCGAACCGGCCACGCAGCTCTGCCCGCTGGCCGCGAAGATCGCAGCCAGTTGTGCGTTCACCGCGCTATCCAGGTCGGCATCGTCGAACACGATGAACGGCGATTTCCCACCCAGTTCCAGCGAGACGCGGGCCAGGTTGCCGGTGGTGTTGGCCACGATGTGGCGCGCGGTGGCCGGGCCGCCGGTGAAGGCCACCTGCGCTACCTTCGGGTGGCTGCTCAGCACGGCGCCACACTCGGGACCGAAGCCGGTGATTACGTTGACCACGCCCGGCGGGAAACCGGCCTGGTGCAGCAGCCGGGCAAACGCCAGCAGCGGACCGGGCGCTTCCTCGGACGCCTTCAGCACCACGGTGCAGCCGGCCGCCAGGGCTGGGCCCAGCTTCACCGCCGACAGGAACAGCTGGCTGTTCCAGGGCACGATGGCGGCGACCACGCCGATCGGCTCACGGCTGATCCAGACCTGCATGTCCGGCTTGTCGACCGGCACGAAGCTGCCTTCGATCTTGTCGGCGATGCCGGCGTAATAGCGGTAGTACTCGGCGATATAGGCGATCTGGCCGCGGGTTTCGCGGATGATCTTGCCGGTGTCGCGGGTCTCGATGGCGGCCAGTTCCGGCGCCGCCTGCTCCAGCAGGTCGGCCAGCCGGTACAGCAGCTTGCCGCGCTGGGAGGCGGTCAGCGTTGCCCAGGCCGGATCGTGCAGGGCACGGTCGGCGGCCTCGACCGCGCGTTCCACCTGCTCGCGGCGCGCCTCGGGCATGGTCGCCCAGGGCGTGCCGGTGGCCGGGTCGATGCTTTCAAACGTACCGGCACCGGCTTCAAAACGGCCGTCGATGTAGAGCTCGAACGGGCTGTCCATGGTCATTCCTGGGCGAAGGCGGGCATGACGTCGTTGATCATACGCAACAGCGAGGCCTTCTTGCGCTCGAAGGACATGCCGGTGTCGATCCAGAACGAGTACTCATCAAAGCCCATGGCCTCGTAGGCCTTCAGGCGGGCGATGACTTCCTCGGCCGGACCGATCACATTGTTGCTGCGCATCGCCTGGGCCGAGTACATCGGGTGGGCGGCAATCTCCTCATCGCTCAGCTTGGCGATCAGGCCCTGGCTGATCGGGCGTTCGTTCTTGAACCACGCGCCGAAGTAGTTGTAGAACACGTTGATCTCATCGGCAGCGATCTGTGCATCGGCTTCCGAGTCAGCCACGTAGGTGTGGCGCAGCAGCATGATCTTCGGGCGCGGCACGTCGCTGAACTTCTCGCAGGCCGCGTTGAAGTGGCCGATCAGCTTCTGCACTTCGTCATCGCCGAAGTGCAGCGGGGTGACCTGCACGTTGCAGCCGTTCTGCACGGCGAATTCGTGACTGTTGGGGTCGCGCGCGGCCACCCAGATCGGCGGGTGCGGCTGCTGCAGCGGCAGCGGCGCGGAGGTGGTGCTGGGGAAGGACCAGAATTCGCCCTCATGGGCGTAGTCGCCCTTCCACAGGCCCTTGATGGCCGGGATCAGTTCGCGCATGCGCTGGCCGGCGCCCCAGGCATCCATGCCCGGCACCATGCGCTCGTACTCGAACGAGTAGGCGCCGCGGGCGATGCCCAGGTCGAGGCGGCCGTTGGAGATGATGTCGGTCATCGCCGCTTCGCCGGCCAGCTTGATCGGGTGCCAGAACGGGGCCACCACGGTGCCGGTGCCCAGGCGCACGTTCTTCGTCTTGTTGGCGATGTCGGCCAGGTTGAGCAGCGGGTTCGGCGCGATGGTGAAGTTCATGCCGTGGTGCTCGCCGGTCCAGATGGCGTGCATGCCACCCTCGTCGGCGATCTGGCACAGCTCGATCATCTCGTCGTACAGCTGCTTCTGCGACTGCTGGTCCGAGACGCGTTCCATATGGATGAACAAGGAAAACCGCATTTCAACTCTCCCTTCCAATCAGTTCTTTGACCACACCGCAGGTGTGGTTGCCGTAATAGGTGCCGTAGGTCTTCAGCGCGCTCTCGCGGCAGTAGCGCTGCAGCATGCTCTTGACCGCTGCATCGGCGATGTCCAGCGCAGGCACGTCGGCCAGCGCCACGTACCGCCCATCCCGCGCGCTCGCCTCGGGCGTGCTGCACAGGAACGTGACGAACTGCCGGTGTGTGTCGGTGTCCGTATAGACGGAGTACACGAAGCTCGGCGAGGCACCGGGCTGATGCCGGGCAAAGATGCGTTCCAATGCGTTGTCTGCACCCTCGTTGCCGATCTCGACGGTGGGCAAGGCCCAGCCGCCTTCCGGCGCTGGCACCAGCAGCAGGCTGTCGTCGTGGGCGATGATCGCGCTGATCAGACCCTTGGTATCGGCCATGACCTCGGTGGCCACCTTGGCGGGGGTGAAGTAGCCACCGCGGTAGTAGCCCAGCCCGGGCAGGCCGGCCGTATGGAAGTGCTCCACCTGCCCGATCAGGACGGCATGGTCACCCGCCTCCACCACCGTGTGCATGGTGCAGTCGAACCACGCACTGACCGCGTCCAGGATCGGGCTTCCGAGAGCGCTGTTGGTCCAGGACACCGCGGCAAACCGATCCGGATTGCGCCGGGCAAAGGTATTCGATGCGTCGGTCTGTGCCTCGGACAGAATGTTGATGGCAAAGCGCTTGGCGCCCACGAAGTTGTCGTAGTTGCCCGATGCATTGGCGATGCTGACCAGCAGCAGCGGCGGATCGAGCGACACCGAAGCGAACGAGTTCGCGGTGAAACCGATCGGTTCACCGTCTGCGGTGGTGGACGTCACGATGGTGACGCCGGTCATGAACGAGCCGAAGGCTTCCCTCAGCTCTTTTGGATCGATAGCCATATGTTCCCTCCAACCGATGGCCTGGAATGTGTGCTGCTAGTTCGTTGTGGTGCCCAGCCATTCCGCCAGCGCCGCGTTGACCTTGGCGGGGGCGGTCAGGTTGACCATGTGGCGTTCGTGCGGGATGACCACGGCCTTGCCGTTGCGCGCCAGCGCCGCCATCGACAGGGCCATGGCCGGCGTCGAGTTGGCATCTTCCGCGCCGGTCAGTGCCAGGGCAGGGCAGCCCACTTCCGACCAGCGTTCGGCGTAGGTCACATCGCCGCGGGCGAAGGCGCGGTAGGCATCGGCATAGCCCTGCACATCCACGTTCTCCAGCCACGAGCGCACGTCCTCCACCAGTGACGCCTCGGTGGTGCCTTCGTCGAACCAGCGCTGCAACGGGGTTTCCACGTCCACCCGGCCAGTGGCCAGTTCATCCGAACGGGTCACCACCGCGTGGCGTGCGGCATCGGTACGCAGGTGTACGCCATTGATGACCGCCAGGCGGCGCACCAGGTCCGGCCGCTCGATGGCCACGCCGGCGGCGATCAGGGCGCCCATCGAGTGCCCGGCCAGGTTGACCGGGCCCAGCTGCAGGGCGCTGATGAACTCCACCATCCACGCCACGTAGTCGGTCAGCCCGGGTTCGCCCGGCAGGCGCGTGCTCTGGCCGTGGCCGGGCATGTCCACCGCGATGACCCGGTACTGCTGGGCGAAGGCGGCGATCTGCGGACCCCAGGCGGCGGCCTGCATGCCGACGCCGTGGATCAGGACCAGGGGCTCTCCCGCCCCCTGGTCCAGGCAGTGCGCCTGTTGGTTACTTGACAGCCGCAGGGTTCGAGACGTCATGGCCGAGCTCTTTCAGGTCCTGGTAGCGGTCACCGATGCGGTGGTGCGGGCGGCCGGCGGTGGCCGCGCCCAGCACGACCACCAGCTCATCGGCAGCCGGGGCATCGGCAATGGCGAACTGCACGGTCAGGTAGTGCGAACGGCGGCCTTCGTCGTTCTTGTCCATCATCGGCAGCACGATCGGCGCATTGGCCGGGCCGCGGGTGTTGGTGAAGGCCAGGTAGGACTTGGCGCGCACCGCGTTGCGGTAGATGTTGCCGAAATGCAGGGTGTGGATCAGCGCCGAGGCGTGTTCCAGCTCGCCGTCCAGGCCGACCACCGCGCTCTTGCCGAAGGCCTCCACCGCATCGCCCGAACCGACCTCGCCCAGGATCAGGTCGGTCAGGTGCTGGCTCAGCTGCGGGCCCAGCGCCCGGATCTCCGGCGACAGGTCCTCGACGTAGCCACGGCCGGCCCACGGGTTACGGATCACGGCCGCGGCGGCCACCATCTTCAGCGGCGTGGCAGCGTCGCGGCCCCCGTCCACATGCACGGTCTCCACGTGGAGAACGGTCTTTCGTATCAGGCTCATCTGGTCCTTCCTCGCCGCCGCTGGCGGTCACAATGGTGGTGTACGGTATGTTGGTATACCATTGGCAGCGACGGTATCACGCTCCAAAATCGGCTTGCAATATGTCTATGCGCATTCATTTTTCGCCCGCGACCAAAGTCGCAGGCAAGGGTGGTGCGACGGGGACGAGGCGGCCTGCCGGGGTGCGCTATTCATGATCCGTGGTTGAATAGCGTGGACGTACATGAGCTTCCGGCAGCGCGCCCGCCACCGCGTGGCTGCCACCTAAAGGGATTGCGAAACACGATGAACCTGAGAATCGACCACTCGCCGGTCACCCTGCGCGAGAAGTGCCTGGAAAAGCTGCGCAACGCGATCATCACCGGCTATTTCCCGTCCGGTGCGCGCCTGGTCGAGCGCACCCTGTGCGAGCAGCTGGGTGTCAGCCGCACGGTGGTGCGCGAAGTGATCCGCTACCTGCAGGCCGAGGGCCTGGTGGAAGTGCTGCCGCAGAAGGGCCCGATCGTGGCCGTGCTGAACTGGGACGTGGCCAGCCAGGTCTACCGCATCCGCCTGGTACTGGAGCAGAGCGCCGTGGCCGACTGCGTGCGCAACCTCACCGACGACACCACCGCGCAGATCCAGAAGGCGCTGGAAACCCTGCGCACATCGTATGGCACCCCGGATATCGCGCCGGTGCTGGAAGCTTCTTCAACGCTGTACGAAACCATCTTCCGTGCCGGCAACAACCACATCGCCTGGGAAATCGTGCAGCGCCTCAATGGCCGCATCAGCCGCCTGCGGGCGATGACCCTGACCCACGTGGACCGCGAAAAAACCGGCTTTGAACGCATCAAGGCCATCTGCGATGCGATCTGCGTGCAGCGCGACGAAGCGCTGGCGCGGCAGCGCGTGGCCGAACACATCGGCGAGGCCGAGGCGATTGCCCATGCCTTGCTCGAACAGGAGCAGAAGTAATGGCCGCCTATTGGATTGCCCACGTGCAGGTACTGGATGCGGAGAAGTACAGCGGCTACACCGCGCTGGCACCGGCCGCCTTTGCGAAGTACGGCGCGA
The DNA here is from genome assembly GCF_016624665.1 of Stenotrophomonas sp. S39. NCBI lineage: Bacteria > Pseudomonadati > Pseudomonadota > Gammaproteobacteria > Lysobacterales > Lysobacteraceae > Stenotrophomonas > Stenotrophomonas sp. S39. The sequence goes on from NZ_JACVTT010000005.1 coordinate 55,916, forward strand.
AGTTCCTGGCCCGTGGTGGCCGCTCGGTGGTGCTGGAAGGCGATCTGCCCGACCGCCACGTGGTGATCGAATTTGCCGACCTGGAAACCGCCCAGGCGTGCTATGCCTCGCCCGAGTACCAGCAGGCCAAGGCCAGGCGCGAAGGGCACTGCATCGCCAGCGTGGTGATCGTCGAAGGCTGACCACGCTTTTGTAGAGTCGAGCCATGCTCGACTGCTGTTGGTGACCCAGCCGAGCATGGCTCGGCTCTACAACATCCACGCCGCGCGTGGATGGCCGCGGACGCAGCCGAGCATGGCTCGGCTCCACCAGGTTCAGTAGATCCACGCCATGCGTGGATGCCCACGAATCCCGTGGCCGCCGACCACTTCACAACCCACAAGCACCGCAACCGCGACCATGGGCCATCCCACGCCCACGAGTTCCACCGAGGATGCTGCAGAACCTGCTCCATTTCGCACCGCTGCTGACTGCGGTGATGACCTGCGTGACCGCCCTGATCTGGGTGGTCTACCTCAACTTCTTCCTGCGCAGCTACCGCCGCCAGCAGCGGCCGTCGATCCTCATCACCTCCGGCGCCGGCCGGCACCTGGATGCGCACTGTTTCGTGACCAACCTCGGCCTCGAGCCGGTGTACCTGCTGGACGTGGTGATCGACCTCATCGAGCCCGACGGCAAGGTCGTACGCGCGGTCATCCCTGAGCGCACCGAGCACTGGAGCAAGGGCGCGCCCGGCGAGGACGAGGACATCCGCCGCGCCACCAACGTCGGCCCGCTCAGCAGCGGCGGTGAGCGCGACCTGGGGCGGTTCCGCACGCTCATCGACCGCGCCGGTACCGAGAACCCGGACATCAAGACCGGCAACGCCTTCACGAGTCTGGAAATCACGGTAGTGATTGTCACCGCCAGCCAGGCCGAGCTGTGTGGTGCCTCGCGCTGCTACCGCATTGAATATGGTGACGATGGCGCGCCGAAGTTGAAGGCACGGACCATCAAGGCTGCACAGCTGCAGGGGTATTTCGCGCGGCGGAACCTGACCCGGTTGTTGACCACGCAGTTGGAAGGCTCGCGCCGGTAACGTCGGGCCATGCTCGACGGCTCCGCTTTTGTAGAGCCGAGCCATGCTCGGCTGGTTCGCGCAGACCGCAGCCGAGCATGGCTCGGCTCTACAGAGGAGCGGAAGGCAGCCGAGCATGGCTCGGCTCTACAGAAGAGCGAGGAGCAGCCGACTGCCTGCAGATCGCGTCGCTTTCGCAATTCTTGCATTGCTGCTGCGCCGCTCGAACGCATGCCGCCGCAGGGCCCCCACTATGCGTGCAAATTGCGACACGGATCGGTGTTTCGCAGTGTCCCTCCACCGCATCGCCAAGGCATTCGCGACAGCGCATTACCCGTCAGCACAGCGGCCCGCGTTACAGCGGCAGCTCCCACTGCAGCCGTACGCTGGGGACCGACTGCCGCGCGCTGCGAACCACCTGGGTGCCGCCATCGTCGAAGCGCAATTGGCCGCTCTCGCTGTCCCGGCCGAGCAGGGTGCTGCCGGTCAGCCGTAGCTTGCCACGCCCGTGGGTGCTGTACTGCACCCACGCCTCAAGCTCGCGCCGGTAAGCGGCGATGTCGATTTCGCCCAGACTGTAGCGGATGCGCCCGCCGCTGCGGTAGGTAAATGCCAGACCGCTGCTCCAGCGCGGGGTGATCCGGTAGTCCAGGGCCGCGCTGGCAGTGAACGGCACCTGGTCCTGGATGCGGTTGTCGGGCCCGGGGACACCGCGCACCCGTGACTGGTTCCACGTGGCGTTGCCGCGCAGTTCGATTTCAGGTGCATCGGGCAGCACGCGGGCCAATGGCATCTGTCCGTCGAGTTCGATACCCCAGGCAATGGCGCGGCTGCCGTTGACCGGGGTGGCGACCCAGCGCCCATCACGCAGCAGGGTTTCGGTGCGGATGGGTGAATCGATGCGGCGCAGGTAGCCGCCGATGCTGCCTTGTGTGCCTTCGCGGCCGTGCAGCTCCCAGGCAGTGTCCAGGCCCCAGGCCAGTTCCGGGCGCAGCGCCGGGTTGCCGATCTCGTCCGGGTTCAGTGCGCGGTTGTTGGTGGAGGTGTAGGGCCGTGGCACCAGCAGACGCAGCTCCGGCGCGCGGAAGGTGCGGCTGACGGAGACGCGCAGCTGGTCCTTGCCCTTGGCCCGCTTCCACAGCCCCTGCAGCACCGGGGTGAACACGCTGGCGCGATTGCGCACGGGGGCAAAGTCACGCCCTTCGCTGGTGGTCTGCAGCCGCTCCCAGCGGCCGCCGAGGTAGAAGGCGCTGTGCTCGCCCAGGGCGAACTCATCCTGCGCGTATACCGCAACACGCTGCAGGCGTGCATTGAAGGAGAGATCGCTCGTTGAACCGGCTGCGCCATCGAAGCCCTGCAGCTGCTGCAGGCGCGATTCGCGACGGTCGTCCAGGCTGCCTTCGGCGCCGACCTGCAGGGTATGGCGGCCGCGCGCAGGCAGGGTCCATTGCGCGCGGCTGCTGCTGCCCAGGACATGCAGTCGCGCATCGGTGTGATCGATCAGGTTGTCCTGCCCATCCTGTGCCTGGCCCTGCTCGCGGAAGCGATAGTTTTCGCGGTTGCCGTCCACGGCGCCGCGCACCGTGAGGGTGCCGCCGCGCTGCAGCTGGCGGGTCCATTCCGCGCTGGCCTGCCCTTGGTCCAGGCGCAGGCGCGTGCGCTGGCGGTAGTGCGGCGTGCGCAGGGCGGGTCCACGCAGGGTGTCCCAGTCGATCACCATGTCGCGACGGAAGTCGGACGCATCCAGCAGTGCCTGCAGCGAAACCGTATCGTCCGCCGTGGCATTGAGGGTCATCGAGGGTGACAGCGAAACGTTGTCGCGGCGACCGGTGGCGCGCAGCTGGCTGTGCCGCAGCAGCAGTGGCTGCCCATCGGCGTCCCAGGCCTGTTCGCTGCCGTGCTCTTCCACCAGGAACGCGCGTCCGGTGGCGGTTGCCGTAAGTGCATGGTCGACCCGCGCGCCTTGGTGCGTCTGCCGCCAGCTGGCCGTGGGCGTGCTGCGTGACTGGCTCCCGGCCCAGGACAGGGTCAGGCGTTGGCTGTCCTTGGGTGCGGTGGCGCGGGTGACGATGTTGAGGGTGCCGGCGATGGCGCCTGTTCCGTGATCGACGGTGGGCGCACGCAGGATCTCGATGCGTTCGATCTGATCGGTGGCCAGCGAATCGAGGCTGAACCCGGCGGGGGCGCGCTGGCCATCCAGCAGTATCTGGGTGTAGCCGCTGCCCAGCCCGCGCAGCGATACCGCGCCCGGGCGTCCCGGTGCGCCGCTGGAGACGCTCAGGCCGGGCAGGCGCTTGAGCGCCTCCAGCAGATCGGTATCACCGTGGCGCCTAAGGGTTTCGTGATCGACGACGATGCGGCTGGCCAAATCATCACGCCGCGCGTCATAGCGCTGCGTCTGCACCTGCACGGCCTCCAGTTCGGTGGTGGCCGGCGCCGATGGTGCGGTCTGCGCAGCAGCGGTGGCGGCGGGCCAGAGCAGGCAGCCGATGGCGAGGCGGGTGCTGGCTTGCAGGCGGCGTGGCGGTCGCTGCGTGGAAGAGCCTTGCATTCTCGTTGGATTCCTTTCTGATGGCGAAGCGGCGGGCAGCAGCGGAGCCTCCCGCGGCCGGGCATCGAGTCACTTCGCTTCGGGTGGCAACGCGCGGCGGGCGCGTCAGCGGGTTACTGCAGCCAGGCCTGCGGATCGACGCGCGTGCCGCTGCGCAGCAGTTCCATGTGCAGATGGGGGCCGGTGGTGCGGCCAGTGTTGCCGGTGCGGGCGATGACCTCGCCCTTGCGCACGCGTTGACCGACAACCACCTCGTAGTCCTGCAGGTGGGCAAGCAACGTCTGCCAGCCACCTCCGTGGTCGATGACCACCACCGTGCCGTAGTTGGGGCCATCAGGGTAAGTGCGAGTGGCGGCGATGATCGTGCCATCGGCCGGCGCCTGCACGGCTGTGCCGCGTCGCGCTGCAAAGTCCACGCCACGGTGGGCGCGTTGGCGGAAGTCCGACGCATGGCCGAACACGCTGGTGACCCGCGCTTGGGCAACAGGCGCGGCAAAAGCGGGGGCCAGCGGCACAGTGGCTTCCAGCAGCTTGACCGATGCGGCCTGCAGCGGTACGGCCAGCGATGGCGGGACAGCGGTGGCCGCCGCCTGCACGGCAGCCAGGCAAAGGGTGGCGGTCACACCGGACGCGGCCAGCAGCAGCGTGATGGCCTTGCCGGGGCGGCGGCCTGCATCGCCCTGCAGCATGTGCCGCAGGCGCAGCTGGTGGCCGCCGGGATCGCGGTGTGACAGTGCGCTGGCAGGCCGCAGTGCAGTGGCATGGCGCAGCGTTTCCACGTAGGCCTGCGCCAGCAGGCGGCCATCGCCAGCGGCGGGCGCTTCGGCCAGCGCACGGGCATCGCACTGCAGTTCGGCTGCGAGCTGTACGCGCGCGGCAATGCGTTGCACGAAGGGATTGAACCAATACAGCGCGGCTACCAGACGCATGATGCCGGCGCGCAGTGGATCACGGCGGTGCAGGTGCGCGGCCTCGTGGCCGATGACCAGGCGCAGTGCGCGGTCCGGCAGGGTGAGGCTGGCTGCAGGCAGGAGGATGCGTGCATGGGGCCAGCCGACGGCGAACGGCGTGCCGCCGCCTTCCGTGCAGCGGACAGCGATGCCTGTGGCCTGCAGCTGCCGTACCGCCTGCCGTGATTCTGGGCCCGGCAATTGCGACGTCTGCACGGGGTGACTGCTGCGCAGCACCGCCTGCAGCCGGCGCGTGGCCAGCGCCCAACGTGCCAGCCAAAGCAGCACGCCGCCGCCATACACCGCCCATAGCAGGGCCGGCAGGCCTGCCGCCAGTGACATGCCGAGCGCAGACGCGGGCTCGGCTGCGGGCAGCATGCGGTCCGGCAGCGAGTGCAGTGCGACCGGCAATGCGCCGGTCAGCTGCGGCAATGGTGCGTGCTGAAGCGGCAACAGCAATGCCAGCACGGGCGGCAGCACTGCACACAGCCACGCACCCAGCCAGTAATGCGACGACGCGTGGGAGAGCCGCAGCCTGCGCTGCAGTGTGTGTGCTGCGTACCAGGCCAGGCCAGCGCTGAGCAGGCTGGTTGCAAGCGCGGCCCCCCAGGTGGCGGCTGCCGGCAGGCTCATGGCTGGCCCTCGTCATGTGCACGCAGCAGGGCCTGCAACTGCTCGATCTCCTGGCTGGTGAGCAGCCGGCTGTCAGCGAAGGCCTGGCTGGGCAGCGGCCCATCGATTTCCAGCACGCGGCGCGCGAAATCCGTGCTGAGGGCTGCCAGGGTGGCCACTTTGCCGACCCTGGCGCTGTACACGTTGAGTCCGTGCTGGCTGCCTTCCTTCACCAGGCCCTTGTCGACCATGCGCTCCAGCGTCTTGCGGGTAGAGGAGTACGACCAGTCCAGCGTGGCGACAGCGGCGTTGTGCAGTTCACGTGCGCTGCAGGCGCCGTCGCGCCAGAGGCACTTCAACAGTTTTAGTTCGGCATTGGAGGGGGTGGGTGCGGAGGACATCATCTGGCCTGGCGTTTGATCGATGTCGCAAGTCTGCGACACATGTCGCACGCAACGCAAGTCGGTCGGGCATCACGGCGCGGCGCGAATTGTGCTGACGATCCACTCCGCATAGCGCGAGATGCGTACGTTTTGGACCACCTGGCCGTAGAACCCTGCGTCCAGCGCGTGTTCCGGCACGGCGGTTATCCACGACGCCAAGCCGATGACGTGCCAGCCTGTCTGATCCTGGAGCAGCAACGGGCCGCCACTGTCGCCGTTGCCGATCACGCCTTCCAGCGGGAGGCCGCCCTGCGGGCCATCAAAGCGGTACCAGAGGTAGCGTTCGTTGCCACCAGTCACCGCATTTTCCCCGCGACGCAGCATGCCACGGTGCGATGCGCCAGGTGCCAGCCCGGTGCTGCCGGTGCCGGTCGCACCCTTGCCGACCAGAGTGGCGACCCTTCCGGCTTCGTCCTGCCCGCGGTACAGTCGAACCGGCGGGACATCGCTGACGGGCGTGGCCAACTGGATCAACGCAATGTCATCGGAGGCGGCGAGGAACGCGTGGATCGGGCCTGGATTGCCGGAGGCCAGAGCCGCCTGGCCCAGTTCATCGGGCATGCGCCGGTAGCCCGGATGCACGACCACGCGTTCGACGCGGTAGGCCTGGCCGTTGATCTCCACCTCGGCATCCATGCCCTCCATCGGCGCGGCGTGTGCGGCGGTCACCACCCAGCGCGGCGCGATGAGCACGCCGTGCCCTTCGCCCGGCATGTCGGCCAGGGCCGGGAAGGCGGAGGCCGGAACGCGGTAGGCGCTGTCATCCACATCGCTGCGGATGACGATGGCGCCGGCGGTGAAAGGCAGGGTGGCGAGGGCGAGCAGAAGCCAGCGGTGCATGGGTCGGTGCAGTCCTGTGCGGGGCAATCCGCACCGTAGCCCGGTTCGGGCTTACGGAACACCTGCGTGCGACGAAGCGCCCTGCACACCCGACGAACACAGGTAGATCCGCGACGGAGCTGTCGCCTCAACGCGGGCGCAACACCGCGTCAAACGTATCCGGGTTGCCGTCATTGGCGGCCGCCGGCACATTCAGCAGGCGGGCGAGCAGCGGATAGACATCCACGTTGTCCAAGCCATCGAGGATCCTGCCCGCCTCGAACGAAGGCCCGCTGGCCACGAACACCGCGCGCATCGACGGCAGGGTGTTGTCGTAGCCGTGGGTGCCGCGATACGCATGGGCGTGGCGGGCCAGCATGTCGGGCGTCAGTGCATCCCAGCCTTCTTCCATCTCGCAGATGATCGGCGGCGTGCGCGGGTGCTGGCCGTACTGCCAGCGCGGCGGCAGGTCGGCGCGCTTCCAGCACTGGTAGTGGTCGTGGCGGCCGAGCAGCGCCCGCTCGGCCTCGCGTTCGCGCCCAGGCATGGCCTGGAAGCCGACCGGCTGGCCCACGCTGGTGGCCACCGCAATGGCCGGGTCGACCATGCGCTCGGTGTCCAGTACCTGGCCCTCCGGCAGCTCGGCCATGCCGTGGTCGGACACCAGCACGATGTTGGTACCGGTGGCCAGGCCTCGTGCGTCCAGCCCTTCCAGCACCTGGCCGACGATGGCATCGGCGCGCTGGATCGCCTGGCGGTACTCGGCCGAATCCGGCCCGTAGGTGTGGCCGGCCTTGTCGACGTTTTCCATGTACAGCGTGGCCAGGCGCGGGGCCTGCGGGCCGGTCTGCGCCAGCCAGCCCAGCACGGTCTGCACACGGTCCTCCAGTGCGATGGAGCGGTCATAGACCTGCCACTGGCTTGGCCGCACGCCCTGGATGGCGGCCTCGCTGCCGGGCCACGACCAGGTGGCCGTGCGTACGCCGGCCTTCTCGGCGCTCACCCAGATCGGCTCACCGCCCCACCAGCGCGCGTCGGTGACGGCGGCCGGGTTGCTGATCTCGAAGCCGCCCAGCTGCGGGTCGTGCATGCTGTTGTGGATGATGCCGTGGTGGCCGGGACGCAGGCCGGTGACCAGGGTGTAGTGGTTGGGGAAGGTCAGCGATGGATAGGACGGCGTCATCCAGCGTGCGCGCACGCCACCGTCGATCATCCGCTGGATGTTGGGGGTCAGGCCGCGATCAAGGGCATCGGCGCGCAGGCCGTCGATGGAGACCAGCAGCAGGCGCGGTGACGGCTGAACCGTGGTCGGGGGCGTTGCAGAGGCCTGGCGGGGCGATGGCGTGCTGCACGCCATCAAGCAGAGGGCGGCGATCGAGCCGCAGACAAGGCGCATGTTCATGGCCCATCCTAGCCCCGTGCGATGACAGGTCTAGGACGGATGTGGCCTCTACCGGGCCAGGGCCTGCCAATCGCGTTCCGGCTGCATGCCGAGGCTTTCGATGAAGGGCTCCAGGCCCGCGTAGAACGCCTGCGGCACCGGATTCCTGGTGCCATCCCACTGCAGTTCGCCGCACTGGAAGCAGACCTCCAGCGTGTGGGTGCGCTTCTTCCCCTTGTAGAACTCGAAGCGATGATGGGGCTCGAAGACGCAGGCGGTGACCCAGTCGCTCACATAAGGGTCGATGCCCTCCAGCGTGGCCAGGAACGGCTGCTTGCGAGTGCCGGTCAGCACCGCTTCGCGGTACCTGCGCTCCGCGGGCGGCGTGGCACTGTTGCTGCTGTTGTTGGTGTCATACGGGGAGGAATGTTCAACGACCACGATGCGGTCGGCGTCGCGGGCCACGCGGGCAAGATCATCCAGCATGGGTTGGCCCTCGGCGTTGGGTGGCTTGTCTTCGATGGCCAGTGGGTCTTCGCTGGCGGCGGCCGGTGGTGGCACTGGCGCGGACGGGGTGCAGCCACAGGCAAGGCCCAACAGGCCCAGCGCTGTCATTCGTTGCAGCAGGTGCATCAGCGGTCACTCCTTGATTGGGCTGGAAGGCCGTGTTCGACGCCGGGCAGCAGGCAGTCCGTTGCGGGTGCTGGGCATGGTCGTGGTCTGGAAGGTGGGCGTGGAGTCGGGGGAGTCGAGGCAGTCGGGCAGGCTCGACTCTACCGGAGGGCAGCGGCGGTTGACGCTGGCCGCGGCGGGGCGCAGGCTGGACGGGCCTGCTTCCTGGACAGAAGGGAGACTTATGACCGCAAGCGCGTCCCTCCACCCCTCGCCTGGCACGCACGGCCACACGCGCCTGTGGAGCGTGTTCTGGCTGCAGGGGGTCATTCCCAGCAATCTGCTGTGGGCGGCAGCCCTCTGGGCCCTGGCCAACCAGCGCACCACGCTGCTGCTGGCCCTGTTTGCCGCGCTGCTGCTCTATACCGGCTGGATCATCCCGGCGGTGTGGCGGGCCGCGCCCACCGCGCGCACCCCCAACCTGGGCGTGGCCGCACGCGGGCTGACCGTGGCCTGGGGGTTGAACACCGTGCTGGTGATCTTCTTCCTGACCCTGCAGCTGCTGGCCTAGTAGAACTGGATCGGCTCGCCAGCGCGGTCGAAGGCGGCAAAGCGGCCGATCTGGCCGTCATGGATGGCATTGACCATCAGCTGCAGCGGGCGGGCGGCTTCATCGCTGTTGGGCGCAAAGCCGGCGCGCCCGTCCATGGCGGCCACGAACACCAGGTCCCAGTTGATGCCGGTGGTGGTCGATTCGGCGGCCAGGGCCTGGAAGCTGGGTACCTCCGCAGGCAGCTTGTCCACGCACAGCACCGGTGACAGGGTGCCGCCCTCGCGGCGGTCGTGCCGGTCGCGCTGGTCGGTGGTGGGCGACTCGGGCAGGTCGGCACGCACGAACACGAACAGCAGGCGCTGTGGCTCGGCCTGTTCAGCGGCGGCGTGCAGGAGTTGCTGGAAATCGTTCATCATCATGAGGGTTGTCACACATCCGCTGCACGGAAAGCCGCATGCTGCCACAACACGTGCGCGGCCGGGCCAGCGGCGATTGATTTAAGTCATGCCCAAGGAACTGAAGGCCGCGTACTCTGGCAATCGTTCCAGCAGGCGAGGTATCCGGACCATTCCGGGCATAGGCAGGACGGTGGAGCAACAAGGTGGACCAGCCATGAGCCAACTCACCGACGGTTTCGGGCGCAGCTTTCCATACCTGCGCCTGTCGCTGACCGAAGCCTGCAACTTCCGTTGCAGCTATTGCCTGCCCGATGGCTACCAGGGTGAGGGCCGGCCGCGCTTCCTGCAGGTGGACGAGATTGCGCGGCTGGTGCGCGCGTTTGCGGCGCTGGGCATGAGCAAGATCCGTCTGACCGGTGGCGAGCCGAGCCTGCGCAAGGACCTGGAGCAGATCATCGGCACCGTGGCTGCGGTGCCCGGCATCCGCAAGGTGGCCATCACCACCAACGGCACCTTGCTGCCGCGGCGCCTGCCGGGCTGGCATCGCGCCGGCCTCACGGCCTTGAACGTGAGCATGGACAGCCTGCAGCGCGAGCGCTTCCACGCCATTACCGGGCATGACCGGTTGCCGGAGATCGAGCAGGGCCTGGCCCTGGCCCAGGCGCTGGGCCTGCAGTCGATCAAGCTCAACGCGGTGCTGCTGCGCGGGCTGAACGACGACGAGCTGCCGCAGTGGATGGAGTACCTGCGCGACCGGCCCTTCAGCGTGCGCTTCATCGAACTGATGCGCACCGGCGACAACGAAGCCTATTTCCAGCGCCACCACCTGCGCGCTGACGTGGTGATCGAACAGCTGCTGGCGGCTGGCTGGCAGGAGCGCCCGCGTGCGGCCGATGCCGGCCCGGCCCGCGAGTTCGGCCACCCGCAGCACCGCGGCACGGTGGGCATCATCGCGCCGTACTCGCGCGATTTCTGCAAGGGCTGCAACCGCCTGCGGGTGACCGCCAAGGGCGACCTGCGGCTGTGCCTGTTCGGCGAATTCGGCGTGCCGCTGCGCCCGTTGCTGCAGAGCGACGACGACCACGACGCACTGCTGGCACGCATCACCACCCAGCTCGGCCTGAAAGCGGCCGGGCACGGATTGCACCAGGGCCAGACCGGGCTGACCCCGCACCTGGCCTCGATCGGAGGATGAGCAACACCATGACCGGGGAATTGAACGCGGCCTTCCACATGGCCGATGTCCGCGACAAACGCATCACCCGCCGCCGCGCGGTGGCCGTGGGCGAACTGCATGCCGGGCCGGTGGCCTATCCGCTGATCGTCGAGCGCCGCCTGCCCAAGGGCGATGCGCTGGTGATGGCTGAGATTGCCGGCCTGCAGGGCGCGAAGATGGCGTCGATGCTGATGCCGCTGTGCCACCCGCTGCCGCTGGAACTGGTGCAGGTGTTCTGCGCACCGGTGCCGGAACGGCAGGCGATCCGCGTCTGGTGCGAGTGCGCCAGCGAGGCGCGCACCGGCGTGGAGATGGAGGCGCTGGCAGGGGTGAACGCGGCCCTGCTGACCCTGTACGACCTGAGCAAGCCGGTGGAACCGGCGCTGCGCATCGAAGGCATCCGCCTGCTGTTCAAGGAAGGCGGCAAGCGCGGCGTCTGGCTGCACCCCGATGGCATGGACGAGGCCGAGCGCGCCCGTTTCAAGCCACGTGCGCCGAAGGGCCTGGAAGGCGCGGCGTGCGCGGTGATCACCTTAAGCGACCGGGCCAGTGATGGCACCTATGCCGATGCATCCGGGCCGAAGCTGGTGGCGGGCCTGCAGGCGCTGGGTGGCGAGGTGGTGGCGGCCGAGGTGCTGGCCGATGGCATCGAACCGCTGGCCAGCCGCCTGCGCGCGCTGGCCGACAGTGGCGTGCGCCTGTGCCTGTGCACCGGCGGAACGGGCCTGGGCCCGCGCGACCTGACCCCGGAGGCGCTGCGTTCGCTGGACGCGCGCCCGGTGCATGGGCTGGCGCAGATGGTGCGTGCGCTGAGTGCGCAGCACACGCCGATGGCCTGGCTGAGCCGGGCCGAAGTGGTACAGCTGGGCGACCTGCTGGTGTTTGCCCTGCCGGGCAGCCCGCGCGCCGCCGCGCAGTGCCTGGACATCCTCGCGCCGGTACTTGGACACGCCCTGGCGATGGTCGATGGCGGTGGCCACGGCCAGGGGGGCGCCGCATGATCGCCTACAGCGAAGCACTACAGCACCTGCTTGAGGCAGCCTCGGCGCTGCCGGCCGAACGCCTGCGCCTGCACGATGCGGGCGGGCGCACCCTGGCCAGCGACATCATCAGCGCACAGTCGCTGCCGCCGTTCGACAACTCGGCGATGGATGGATTCGCGCTGCGGGCCGATGGCACGGCCTTCGCCAGTGGTACCGGATTTGCGGTGCAGGGCTGGCAGGCCGCAGGCGATGACGGCACCGTGGGTGGCGAGGGCGCCTGGGAAATCATGACCGGTGCGCGCATGCCGACCGGCCTGGATACGGTGGTGCCGGTGGAGCAGGTTGAGATCCTGCAGCGCCACGAAGGCCGCCCGACCCGGATCGCGCTGCGCGCGGACGTCAGCCCCGGCCAGCATGTGCGCCTGCGCGGCCAGGACGTCAGCGAGGGCGAGCGCGTGCTGCGTGCCGGCGACGTGCTGGATGTCAACGCCCGCACCCTGCTGCACGCCATCGGCGTCGGCGAGGTGGCGGTGGTCGCGCGGCCGAAGGCTGCGGTGATCGCCACCGGCAAGGAACTGGTGACCGAGGCCGAGCAGTCGCTGCAGTCCGGGCAGATCCGTGACAGCAACCGGCCCTATCTGGTGGGGCGCCTGCAGGCAGCCGGCGCCGAGGTGGTCTGGCAGGGCACGGTGGGCGACGAGGTCGCCGCCTTCAATGCCGTGCTCGACCAGGCACTGGACGCCGGGGCGCAGCTGCTGATCAGCACCGGTGCGGTGTCGGCCGGGCGCTACGATTTCGTGCCGGACGCCCTGCGTGAGCGCGGCGCCCGCATCATCTTCCACAAGGTGGCGATCCGCCCGGGCAAGCCGCTGCTGTTTGCGGTACTGCCGGGCGGCGCGCTGTATTTCGGCCTGCCGGGCAACCCGGTGTCGGCGGCGGTGGGCCAGCGCTTCTTCGTTGAGCCGGTGCTGCGCCGGTTGCTGGGGCTGGCCCCGGAAACGCCGCTGCAGCTGCCGTTGCAGGCCGACGTGCGCAAGCCCGAGGGCCTGCGCTTCCATGCCCGTGCGCGGGTGGAGGTGGACGCGCAGGGACGCCTGAGCGCGCGCGTGCTGTCCGGCCAGGAGTCGTTCCGTTTGATGTCCATGCTGCGGGCCAACGCCTGGGTGGTGCTGGAGGCCGAGGGCAACCTGGCCGCAGCCGGTACGTATGTGCGGGTGCAGGGCTGGGGTCACCACGAACCGGTGCAGCTGGTAAGCGAGGAATCATGATGAAACAGGTGAACCTGCAGTTGTTTGGTGCGTTTTCCGACCTGGATGCGAGCCGCGAGATCGCGGTGGACGTTGCCGGGGCGACCATTGCCGATCTGCGCCAGGCGCTGCGCGAGCTGCTGCCGGTGCGATGGCCGGATTTCCGTGCCGGCCTGCTGGACTACTCGGCGTTCGCCGACCAGCAACGGGTGCTGCGCGACCACGATACGCTGCCGGCCGATGGCCGCGTGGCGATCCTGCCGCCGGTCAGTGGGGGTTGAGATGAGCCATCCCACGATCGCGAAGGTGGTCGACCGCGCACAGGCGGCGATTGATCCGGGCGAAGGCATTGCGGCGGTATCCGATCCCGGTTTCGGCGGCATCGACGTATTCATCGGCAAGGTGCGCGACCTCAACCAGGGCCGGCCGGTGCTTGGCATCAGCTATGACCTGTTCGAGCCGCTGGTGCTGAACGAGGTGCAGCGGCTGGCCGCCGAGGTGCAGGCCGCCTACGGGCCGAAGCTGAAGCTGTACGTGGCCCACGCCAAGGGCCGCCTGTCGGTGGGCGAGGTGGCGGTGGTGGTGGCCGCAGGCAGCCCGCACCGCGACGAAGCCTTCCGTGCATGCCGGCAGCTGATCGAGGCGGTCAAGCACCAGTGCCCGATCTGGAAGCAGGAGCACTACCAGGACGGCGACAGCGAGTGGACCGAGGGCTGCAGCCTGTGCCACGCCGACGACACCCCGGTGCATGACCATGACCACGCCCACCACCGGTAGATCCACGCCATGCGTGGATAGGGCCTTCCCGGTACCGCCGGCCGGCGCAGCCACGCATGGCGTGGCTCTACTGACTGCGGGTTTCAGTAGATCCACGCCACGCGTGGATGATGCCTTACCGGTACCGCCGGCCGGCGCAGCCACGCATGGCGTGGCTCCCCCATGAACGCGCCGATGGCCGGCATCGTGCTGGCCGGCGGCCTGTCCAGCCGCATGGGCCGCGACAAGGCCATGCTGCCGTGGCAGGGGCGCACGCTGCTGGAACACATGCGCGGCCTGCTGATGCTGGCAGGCGCGGACCGGGTCTGGGTGAGTGGCCATTACCCGGCGTTTGATGGCATCCCCGACCGGGTGGCCCGTTGCGGCCCGCTGGGCGGGCTGTACAGCGTGGCCCTGCAGATGCCTGACGGCCCGGCGTGGGTGGTGCCGGTGGATACGCCACGCCTCACCCCCCGGCTGCTCCAGCAGTTGCGTGATGCACATCCTGGCCGCTGCACGATCTATGACGGCCATCCGCTCCCAATGCTGTTTAATGTGGACAATGAAAGCCGTACAGTCCTTGAAAGCATGATCCACGATCCCCTTGGCCCGCGTTCCCTGCAGGCCCTGCAACATCGGCTGGGCGCACACACCGTGCGCCTGGCCCACGCCGACGAAAGCGCCCTGGTCAACTGCAACACCCCCGCCCAATGGGAGGATGTCGCCTCATGAAGGTGCAGCTGCAGGATCAAGCCATGCGACTACGCCTGGACGAGGCCGAACTGGCCCAGCTGCTGGCCGGCGAATCGGTCGAGAACCTGACCCGGTTCGGCGGCAATGGGGGCTGGGGCACGGCAGTGTCCCTGCACGGCGGCGACCAGGCCGTGCTGCTCGACGGGGGCACCTACTGCCGGCTGGTACTGCCGCGCGAGGCGGTCGAAGCGCTGGCCGGGCGCCTGCCGTGCCGTGACGGGCTGGCCTTCCCGCTGTACCTTGATGACGGCACCACGCTGCAACTGCAGTTCGATGTGGATGTGCGCGACAGCGTGCGCCAGCGCGGCGTAAGCCGCCGCGGTTCCGTTTCACCGGTTTGACATTTGTCAGGGGCAGGGTGGATACCGGCCCCTGATTGATCCAGATCAACCCCGTCGAGGGCAATGCACGGCCTAATGGCTGCGTGACGACGGGTTACAACTTGAAAGCAGTACCCACGTCATTCCACAGCCTTGGAGCCATGTATGACCGTCGGTAGCGATCCTGTTGTCCCCAGCACTGCCCGATCCGGCCGCGTCATCAGCGACTGGACGCCGGAGGACCCCGCCTATTGGAAGCGCACCGGCAAGCGGGTCGCCACCCGCAACCTGGTCATCTCGATCCCCTCGCTGCTGCTGGCGTTCTCGGTCTGGGTCCTGTTCTCGGCGGTGTCGATCAGCCTGCCGAAGATCGGCTTCAACTTCAGCACTGACCAGCTGTTCTGGCTGGTGGCGCTGCCCAGCCTGTCCGGCGCAACCCTGCGCATCTTCTATTCGTTCGTGATTCCGATCTTCGGAGGCCGCCGCTGGACGGCGCTGTCCACCGCCTCGCTGCTGGCGCCGACGATCTGGTTGGGCTTTGCCGTGCAGGACCCGGCCACCCCGTACTGGGTGTTCGTGGCCATCGCGATCCTGTGCGGCTTCGGTGGCGCGAACTTCTCGTCGTCGATGTCCAACATCTCCTTCTTCTACCCCAAGCAGAAGCAGGGCCTGGCGCTGGGCCTGAACGCCGGCCTGGGCAACGTGGGCGTGTCGGTGGCGCAGGCGGTGATCCCGCTGGTCATCACCGTGGGCGTGTTCGGTGCGATGGGTGGTGCGCCGCAGCCCACGGTGGAAGGCGCGGCACCGTTGTTCGTGCAGAACGCGGGCTTCATCTGGGTGCCGGCGATCGCGATCTGCGCCATCGCGGCGTGGTTCGGGATGAACGACCTGACCAGTGCCCGCTCGTCGTTCTCCGAACAGGCGGTGATCTTCCGCCGCAAGCACAACTGGCTGATGTGCTGGTTGTATATCGGCACCTTCGGCTCCTACATCGGCTTCTCGGCCGGCTTCCCGATGCTGGTGAAGAGCCAGTTCCCGGAGGTGAATCCGCTGGCCTACGCCTTCATCGGCCCGCTGCTGGGCGCACTGATGCGCTCGGTGGGCGGCAGCATGGCCGACCGCTGGGGCGGTGCACGCCTGACCTTCTGGGTGTTCGCGCTGATGATCGCCGCCGTGTTCGGCGTCCTGCACTTCCTGCCCAGCGACGGCCAGGGCGGCCACTTCTACGGTTTCCTGCTCAGCTTCATGGCGCTGTTCGTGCTCAGCGGCATCGGTAACGGCACCACCTTCCGCATGATTCCGGTGATCTTCCGCACCCTGCATGAGCGCTGGTCGGCCAACGACAGCGCCGAGGGCAAGGCCGCGGCCGCGCACCAGGCCAGCATCGAATCGGCCGCGGTGGTCGGCTTCTCCGGTGCGATTGGCGCCTATGGCGGTTTCTTCATCCCCAAGAGCTACGGCTCGTCCATCACCTTGACCGGCAGCCCCGACATGGCGCTGTACGGATTCGTTGTTTTCTACGTCACCTGCCTGGCCGTGACCTGGTGGTGGTACTACCGGCGCGGTGCCGAGACACCCTGCTGACGACATGAAAACGCACCGCAGCCAATGAACACCTCAGCCACGATGCAGATGTCCGCAAAGGGAGACCCCCGATGAGCTATTTCCTCGATCGCTTGCAGTTCTTCAAGCGTGACCCCCAGTCCTTTGCCGATGGCCACGGATTTGCCAAGAGCGAAGGCCGCGACTGGGAAAACAGTTACCGCGCGCGCTGGCAGTACGACAAGGTCGTACGCTCCACCCACGGCGTGAACTGCACCGGCTCGTGCAGCTGGAAGATCTACGTCAAGAACGGCCTGGTCACCTGGGAAACCCAGCAGACCGACTACCCGCGCACGCGCCCGGACCTGCCCAACCATGAACCGCGTGGCTGCCCGCGTGGCGCCAGCTACTCGTGGTACCTGTACAGCGCCAACCGCCTGAAGTACCCGCTGATCCGCGGCACGCTGCTGCGCCTGTGGCGCGAAGCCCGCAGGAGCAAGGCCCCGGTCGATGCCTGGGCCAGCATCGTCGAGGACAAGGAAAAGGCGCGCTCGTACAAGACCCGCCGTGGCATGGGCGGCTTCGTGCGCCTGCAGTGGGAAGAGGCCAACGAGATCATCGCCGCCTCCAATCTGTACACGGTGAAGCAGTATGGGCCGGACCGCGTCGTCGGCTTCTCGCCCATTCCGGCGATGTCGATGGTGTCCTATGCGGCCGGCGCGCGTTACCTGTCCTTGCTGGGCGGCGCCTGCCTGTCCTTCTATGACTGGTACTGCGATCTGCCGCCGGCCTCGCCGCAGATCTGGGGCGAGCAGACCGACGTGCCCGAATCGGCCGACTGGTACAACAGCCGCTACATCATCGCCTGGGGCTCGAACGTGCCGCAGACGCGCACGCCCGATGCGCACTTCTTCACCGAGGCGCGCTACAACGGCACCAAGACGGTAGCGATCTGCCCGGACTACTCCGAGCTGGCCAAGCTGACCGACCACTGGCTGCACCCCAAGCAGGGCACCGATGCAGCGCTGGCGTTCGCCTTCGGCCACGTGATCCTGCGCGAGTTCCATGTCGATTCGCCCTCGCAGTATTTCCAGGACTACTGCCGCCAGTACTCGGACATGCCGATGCTGGTGCGCCTGGAGCGCCGCGAGGATGGCCGGCTGGTGCCGGGCCGCTTCCTGCGCGCCAGCGAACTGGGTGGCCTGGGTGAGGCCAACAATCCCGACTGGAAGACCCTGGCCTACGACGAGAGCAGCGGCCAGATCGTGGTGCCCAACGGCTCGATCGGCTTCCGCTGGGGAGAGAAGGGCAAGTGGAACATCGAGGAAAAGGAAAGCAACGGCAGCGATACGCACCTGCGGCTGAGCCTGGCCGAGGGCCACGAGGGTATCGAAGCGGTCAGCTTCCCGTACTTCGGCGGCATCGAGACCGACGGCTGGACGGCGGCCCCGGCCGAGGAGGTGCTTGAACGCAACATCCCGGTGCGTCGCCTGGCCCTGGCCGATGGTGGCGACACCCTGGTGGCCACGGTCTACGACCTGCTGCTGGCCCAGTATGGCGTGGACCGTGGCTTCGGCGGCGGCAACGTGGCCACCAGCTTCGACGACATGGTGCCGGGTACGCCGGCCTGGCAGGAGCGCATCACCGGCGTGTCGCGTGCCGAGGTGATCGAGATCGCCCGTGAGTTCGCCCGCACCGCCGACAAGACCCACGGCCGTTCGATGATCATCGTCGGCGCGGGCATGAACCACTGGTTCCACAACGACATGAACTACCGCGGCCTGATCAACATGCTGATCATGTGCGGCTGCGTGGGCCAGACCGGTGGCGGCTGGGCGCATTACGTGGGGCAGGAAAAGCTGCGCCCGCAGACCGGCTGGCAGCCGCTGGCCTTCGGCCTGGACTGGAGCCGCCCGCCGCGGCACATGAACGGCACCTCGTTCTTCTACTTCAACACCGGGCAGTGGCGCTACGAAAAGCTGCAGGTGGACGAGCTGCTGTCACCGCTGGCCGATGCAAGCAAGTACAGCGGCAGCCTGGCCGACCTCAACCTGCGTGCGGTGCGCATGGGCTGGCTGCCCAGCACCCCGCAGCTGGACCGCAACCCGCTGCAGCTGGTGCGCGAGGCCGAGGCGGCCGGCGTGGCCCCGGCGGACTACGCGCTGGGCAAATTCAAGGATGGCTCGCTGGACTTCGCCTTCGCCGACCCGGATGCGCAGCAGAACCACCCACGGATGATGTTCATCTGGCGCTCGAACCTGCTCGGTTCCTCGGGCAAGGGCCATGAATACATGCTGCGCCACCTGCTGGGCACACGCCATGGCCTGCAGGGCAAGGACCTGGGCGAAATGGGCGCGATCAAGCCGCAGGAAGTGAAGTGGCATGACGAGGCGCCGGAGGGCAAGCTCGACCTGCTGGTCACGCTCGACTTCCGCATGTGCACCACCGCGCTGTACTCGGACATCGTGCTGCCGACGGCGACGTGGTACGAGAAGGACGACCTCAATACCTCGGACATGCACCCGTTCATCCACCCGCTGTCCAAGGCGGTGGACCCGGCCTGGGAATCGCGCAGCGACTGGGACATCTTCAAGGGCGTGGCACGTACCCTCAGCGACATGGCACCGGGCGTGCTGGGCGTTGAAAAGGACCTGGTGCTGGTGCCGACCCTGCACGACACGCCCAACGAACTGGGCATGCCGTTCGGCGTGGCCGACTGGAAGAAGGGCGAGTGCGAGGCCATCCCGGGGCAGACCATGCCGTCGATGACCGTGGTCGAGCGTGACTACCCCAACCTGTACCGCAAGTTCACCTCGCTGGGCCCACTGCTGGACAAGCTGGGCAACGGCGGCAAGGGCATGAACTGGGATACGAAGCACGAGATCGACTTCCTCGGCAAGCTCAACCATACCGTGCTCGACGAGGGCGTCAGCCAGGGCCGTCCGGCCATTTCCACCGCCATCGACGCAGCCGAAGTCATCCTGCACCTGGCGCCTGAAACCAACGGCCACGTGGCAGTGAAGGCCTGGGAATCGCTGGGCAGCTTCACCGGCCGCGAGCACACCCACCTGGCGGTCGGCAAGGAACACGAGGCGATCCGCTTCCGTGACATCCAGGCGCAGCCGCGCAAGATCATCTCCTCGCCGATCTGGTCGGGCCTGGAGGACGACAACGTCAGCTACAACGCGGGCTACACCAACGTGCACGAGCTGATCCCGTGGCGCACGGTGACCGGCCGCCAGCAGTTCTACCAGGACCATGAGTGGATGATCGACTTCGGGGAGGCCTTCATGAGCTATCGCCCGCCGGTCAACACGCGCACGGTGGAGCCGCTGCTGAACCAGCGCCCGAACGGCAACAAGGAGATCGTGCTGAACTGGATCACCCCGCACCAGAAGTGGGGCATCCACAGCACCTACAGCGACAACCTGATCATGCAGACGCTGTCGCGCGGCGGCCCGATCGTGTGGCTGAGCGAGGATGACGCGCGCAGTGCCGGCATCGTCGACAACGACTGGATCGAGCTGTTCAACGTCAATGGTGCGATTGCGGCGCGCGCGGTGGTCAGCCAGCGCGTGATGCCGGGCATGGCGATGATGTATCACGCCCAGGAACGCATCATCAACGTGCCGGGTTCGCAGATCACCGGCACTCGTGGCGGCATCCACAACTCGGTGACCCGCATCGTGCTCAAGCCCACCCACATGATCGGCGGCTACGCGCAGCTGGCCTATGGCTTCAATTATTACGGCACCTGCGGCACCAACCGCGATGAGTTCGTGATCGTCCGCAAGATGGACAAGATTGATTGGCTGGACGATGAACAAGGAAGTTCGAGTGTCGCGAGCGCAGGACGCGCAGGAGCGACCGGCGAGGCCGTTCCGGCTGCCGCCAAGGAGGTGGTGTGATGAAGGTCCGTGCACAGATCGCGATGGTGCTGAACCTGGACAAGTGCATCGGCTGCCATACCTGCTCGATCACCTGCAAGAACGTCTGGACCTCGCGCGAGGGCGTCGAGTACGCCTGGTTCAACAACGTGGAAACCAAGCCGGGCATCGGCTACCCGAAGGAGTGGGAAAACCAGGACAAGTGGAATGGTGGCTGGGTGCGGACGCGCGCCGGCAAGCTGGTACCCCGTGCCGGTGGGCGCTGGCGGATGCTGGCCAAGATCTTCGCCAACCCGGACCTGCCGCAGATCGACGACTACTACGAGCCGTTCGATTTCGACTACCAGAACCTGCACACCGCCAAGGACAGCCAGCACCAGCCCACCGCGCGGCCGCGTTCGCTGATCAGCGGCGAGCGCATGCAGAAGATCGAGTGGGGCCCGAACTGGGAGGAGATCCTCGGCTCGGAATTCAGCAAGCGCTCGCGCGACTACAACTTCAACGAAGTGCAGAAGGAGATCTACGGCGCCTTCGAGAAGACCTTCATGATGTACCTGCCGCGCCTGTGCGAGCACTGCCTGAACCCGGCGTGCGTGTCGGCGTGCCCGTCGGGCGCGATCTACAAGCGCGAGGAAGACGGCATCGTGCTGATCGACCAGGACAAGTGCCGTGGCTGGCGCATGTGCGTGTCGGCCTGCCCGTACAAGAAGATCTACTACAACTGGAAGAGCGGCAAATCCGAGAAGTGCATCTTCTGCTACCCGCGCATCGAGATGGGTGAGCCGACGGTGTGCTCGGAAACCTGCGTGGGCCGCATCCGCTACCTGGGCGTGATGCTGTACGACGCCGACCGCATCGCCGAGGCCGCTTCGGTGGCTGCCGAAAAGGACCTGTACCAGGCCCACCTGGACATCTTCCTGGACCCCGAAGACCCGGCGGTGGTCGCCGCTGCGCGCAAGGAAGGCATCCCGGACAGCTGGCTGGAAGCGGCCAGGCAGTCGCCGGTGTACAAGCTGGCCATCGACTGGAAGCTGGCACTGCCGCTGCACCCGGAATACCGCACGCTGCCGATGGTCTGGTACGTGCCACCGCTGTCGCCCATCCAGTCCGCCGCCGAGCGCGGCCGCATCGGCATGAGCGGCGAGCTGCCGGACGTGGCGTCGCTGCGCATTCCGGTGCGCTACCTGGCCAACATGCTCACGGCAGGCGACGAAGCCCCGGTGGTGCGCGCGCTGGAACGGCTGATGGCGATGCGCGCCTGGCGCCGGGCCAAGAACGTGGACGGCGTGGAGGACACCGCCGTGCTGGACCAGGCGGGGCTGAGCATCGCCCAGGTGGAGGAGATGTACCGCTACCTGGCCATCGCCAACTACGAGGATCGTTTCGTGATTCCCACCGGCCACCGCGAGTATGCCAACGACGCCTTTGGTGAGCGCGGTGGCTGCGGCTTCACCTTCGGCAACGGCTGCAACGGTGACAGCCCGGCCGACCTGTTCGGGCAGCGCAAGGCCACCACCTTCGTGGTCAACAACGGGCCCAACCACCGGCGCCGCAAGGAGGTGGTGGAATGAGCGTCCTCAAGCTGGTCGGGGTGCTGCTGGACTACCCCCGTGATGAACTCTGGCAGCATGGCGATGAACTGCTGGCTGCCTGCGACCAGGCGGCACTCCCCGCCGCCCGCCGCCAGCAGCTGCGCGGCTTCGTGCAGCAGCTGCTGGACAGTGACCCGCTGGACGCGCAGGCGGCCTGGCTGGCGACCTTCGACCGGGGTCGTTCGATGAGCCTGCTGCTGTTCGAACACATCCACGGCGAATCGCGCGACCGCGGCCAGGCCATGGTCGATCTGGTGGAAACCTACCGCCGTGCAGGCTTCGAGCTCGATGCGCGCGAGCTGCCGGATTACCTGCCGCTGCTGCTGGAATTCCTGGCCCACCGGCCACAGGAGGAGGGCCGCGAATGGCTGCACCATATCGGCCACATCGCCGGCATGCTGGCCGCGCGTGCGGCCGAACGCACGCTGCCGCACGTACCGCTGCTGGAGATCCTGGTGGAGGCCGGCGACGGCAAGGTCAACCTGGAGGCGCTGCGGCAACGCGCCAGCGAAGAACCCCGCGACGACACGGCCGAGGCGATGGACCGGTTGTGGGAAGAGGAGGCGGTGCGCTTCGGCGCCGAAGCCCCTGCCGAAGACTGCAAGCCACCGACGCGCTCGCCCGGGCGTCCCGTGCACCGTGAGGTCCAGCCATGAACTACTACCTTCATCAATTCGCCTTCCAGTACTACCCGTACATTGCCGTGGCGGTGCTGCTGATCGGCAGCTGGGCCCGCTACGACAAGGCCATGTACACCTGGCGCACCGGTTCCAGCCAGATGCTGTCGGACAAGGGCATGCGGATCGGCAGCAACTGCTTCCACATCGGCATCCTGGCCATCCTCGGTGGCCACCTGGTGGGCCTGCTGACCCCGCATGCGGTGTACGAGCACTTCATCACCTCCTCGCAGAAGCAGATGCTGGCGATGGTGGTGGGCGGCGTGTTCGGTGCGCTGTGCTTCATCGGCATCAGCATCCTGCTGGTGCGCCGCCTGTTCAACGCGCGCGTGCGGGCCACCGGCAGCTTCGGTGACACACTGGTGCTGGTGCTGCTGTTCGCCCAGCTGTGCCTGGGCCTGTACAGCATCCGCATCTCGTCCGGCCACCTGGACGGCGGCGTGATGGTGCAGCTGGCCGAATGGGCACAGCACATCGTCACCTTCCGTGCCGGCGCCGCCGATTACATCGAGGGCGTCAGCTGGGTCTACAAGATGCACATCTTCCTGGGCCTGACCCTGTTCCTGATCGCGCCGTTCACCCGCCTGGTGCACGTGTGGAGCATTCCGATCAGCTACCTGTGGCGGCCATACCAGGTGGTGCGCCGCCGCCAGGCCCCGCTGCGCTACGGTCCGCGGGAGTAAGCCATGGGCAGCCTGCCGAAGTTTCTGCCGATCACCGTGATCGACTCCAATGCCCCGGTTCCGGCCGAGGCCCATTCGCACCACCACGACGCGGCGGAGCAGGGGCCGCGCTCGCTCGGGCAGCCGGCGCCGTGCCGGTTGTACGTGGACGAGACCGCGATCAGCGAGGCCGACATCGCCCGCGAGATGCAGCACCACCGGGCGATGCGCCCGGAGCAGTCGCGGGCCGAGGCGGCGCGTGCGCTGGTGGTGCGCGAGCTGCTGCGCCTGGAGGTGCAGCGGCTGGGCCTGCAGGCGCAGGAGGGCGGCCGGGTGAGTGACGAGGAGGTGCTGATCCAGCAGCTGATCGAGGACGTGATCGAAGACCGCGTACCCACCGACGAGGACTGCCGGCGCTATTTCGAACAGAACCCAGAGCGCTTCCGCTCGCCCGACCGCGTGCGCCTGCGCCATATCCTGCTGGCGGCACCGGCCGATGACGTGGCCGGGCGGCTGGACGCGCGCAACGAAGGCGAGCGGCTGGTGGCCGAGTTGAAGCAGGCCCCGCACCTGTTTGCTGATTTCGCCCTGCGCCACTCGCGGTGCCCCTCCAGCAGCGATGGTGGCGACCTCGGTTGGCTGCAGCGCGGGCAGACCACGCCGGAGTTCGACCGCCAGGTGTTCCGCCTGCGCGAGGGCCTGGCGGGGTTCCCGGTGGAATCACGCTGGGGCTACCACGTGGTCTGCATCGACGCCCGCGAGGACGGCCAGCCACAGCCTTTCGAGGCGGTGCTGCCGCAGATCCGCGACTACCTGGAACTGCAGGTGCGCCAGCGCGAGGTGCAGGCCTACCTGCTGCAGCTGCAGGAACGTTATCCGGTGCGCGGGCTGGACGAGATCGAAGCCGAAGCCGAAGCCGGGAACGGCTGACCGACCCTTGAGAAAGGAGATTGCATGAACCAGATCCTTGCCCCCGCCAGTGCCGGGCAGCAGCAGCGTGCGCTATGGCTGAGCACGTTCGCCTTCACGGTGTGTTTCGCGGTATGGATGATCTTCTCCATCATCGGCATCCAGATCAGCGAGCAGCTGGGCCTGAGCGACACCCAGTTCGGCCTGCTGATCGCCACCCCGGTGCTGACCGGTTCCATCAGCCGGGTCTTCCTCGGCATCTGGTCCGACCAGTTCGGCGGTCGCAAGGTGATGGTGCTGGTGATGCTGTGTGGCGCGGTGGCGACATGGATGCTGACCTACGCCCACACCTACACCCAGTTCCTGTTCGCGGCGCTGTGCGTGGGCATCGCCGGCGGCAACTTCTCGGTGGGCGTGGCCTATGTCTCGCGCTTCTTCCCGGCCAGCAAGCAGGGTACGGCGCTGGGCATCTTCGGCGCCGGCAACATCGGCGCTGCGGTGACCAAGCTGCTGGCGCCGCTGGTGATGGTGGCCGCCGGCTGGACCATGGTGGCCAAGGTCTGGGCGGTGGCCCTGGCGGTGACGGCCATTCTGTTCTTCCTGTTCAGCAAGGAAGATCCTTCGCTCGAGCAGCGCCGCCGCGACGGCGTCAAGCCGGTGCCGTTCGCCGAACAGATGGCCCCGCTGAAGAACCTGCAGGTCTGGCGGTTCTCGCTGTACTACTTCTTCGTGTTCGGCGGCTTCGTGGCGCTGGCGTTGTGGCTGCCGCACTACCTCGTGGGTGCCTACGGCATGGACGTGGGCCATGCGGGCATGCTGGCGGCCTGCTATTCCATCCCGGCCAGCCTGTTCCGCGTGGTCGGTGGCTGGATGTCGGACCGGATCGGCGCACGGCGGGTGATGTACTGGACCTTCGGCGTGTCGGCGATCTGCACCTTCCTGCTGGCCTACCCGGATACCGAATACGTGGTGAAGGGCATCCATGGCCCGATCCATTTCCACCTGGCCATCGGCGTGGTGATGTTCACCGTGCTGGTGTTCGTGCTGGGCTTCTTCATGTCGCTGGGCAAGGCGGCGGTCTACAAGCACATTCCGGTGTACTACCCGCATCACGTGGGCGCGGTGGGCGGTGTGGTGGGCATGATCGGTGGGCTGGGTGGCTTCATCCTGCCGATCGTGTTCGGCGCGCTCAACGATGCGCTGGGCATCTGGAGCAGCTGCTTCATGCTGCTGTTCGTGCTGGTGGCTACGGCGCTGGCATGGATGCACTTCGCGATCCGCCGGATGGAGCGTCGCCACTTCCCGCAGATCGACCGCGAGACCGATCTGCCCGAAGCGATCGATGCGGCTGCGGCCGATCGTGCACGCGGCAGGTAGCCGGGTTTGCCGGCCAGCGGCCGGCACTGCCGGGTGCGCATGCCGGCTGCTGGCCGGCATGTATCCACCGATGCACCACGCTTGATTTCAATCAGGGCAACGCGAAGAGGGACGCCCGAAGATGTCTGCCATGAGCTTCCACGTCGACCCGAGTGAGGACACCGCGCTGCAGGCAGCATTGCTGCGGCAACCCCGCCACGTGCTGTTCCCGGCGGCCGACCAGTTCAGTGCCGGCTTCGGCGAAAGTGGATGGCGCGGCGCCCTGCGCGCCAGCAACGAGCACCTGATCCCGCGCGGGCTGACCCTGGGCTTCCAGGCCGGCCGGGCAGGGCAGGCGGCAGCCGCGTCCGGTTATCTGGATACCCTGCTGACCGCCTTGCGGCGCCAGGCCGATGCGCTGGCCGACGATCGCGAGGTGGGGGCCATGGTGCTGCAGCTCGGCCTGGCCGAGGTGCTGGCGCCGGTGGCGGTGGGCCAGTTGCTGGATGCGGTGCCACAGCAGCTGCGCACCGTGGCACGGCCGCAGGTGGAGGTCCGGGTGGATGCCGGCAGCACGCTGCCACCGTCGCAGCTCCGCGCCGTGGGCTGCACCCGTTTCAATGTGATCGACCGTGCTGATGCGCCGGGCCCGACCCTGCTGGCGCAATCGCGCCAGGTCGGGTTCACTGCACGCTACTACCAGTTCCGCGTGCCGTCGGCGGAGGATCGTGGCTACATCGAGCGCGTGCATGAAGTCCTGGCCGAGGCACCGGAACGCATCCTGTTGCCGGCACCGTGTGCCGTGCCCGAAAGGCCCGCTGCCGATGCGTGGCTGCAGACCTGGCGGCTGCTGCGCGACGCCGGTTACGTGGCCATCGGCGGTGACCACTACCAGCGCGGCGATCTGCCGGACCCGAACGGGCCGGGCGATGGGCAGCGCCACTGCGACCTGGCCGGCGTGCCACGCCGTGACCGCAGCGACTTCGTCGGCCTGGGCATGGCGGCCTGCAGCCAGATCGGCGAGGTGTTCTACCGGCTGGAAGACGACCTGCAGGCCTGGCAGGCGCGCCTGCAGTCCGGCCAGATCGGAGTGACGGCTGGCCTGATCCTGTCTGAACAGGAGCGACTGTCATCCGAGGTGGCGCAGAGCATCGCCTGCGACCATTCCGTCGATGCCGCGGCGTTTGAATGGCGCAATGGCGTCGCGTTTGATGCGTGCTTCACCGATGCACTGCCGGCCCTGGATCCGCTGCTGGCGCGCGGCTGGGCCCATTGGGACGGGCGCGTGCTGCGCCTGGCCGAAGAAGGGCACCTGCTGTGGCGTATGATGGCGGCATGTTTCCGGCCGGCGGCCGCCATCGCTTGAGTGTCGCTTCGATGTCCTTGACTCCGCCTTCCCGCGGCCGCCTCGGCCAGGCCACGCCGAACCCCGCCGCCGCCGATGATGGCGACGCCCTGCATTTCTGCAGCACCTGCGCGTTTTCCGATGCCTGCATGTCGCAGGGCTACGACAAGACCGCGCTGGGTGACCTGCACGTGCTGGTGGATCATGTCGGCCCGTTCCATGCCGGCGATTACATCTTCCGTGCCGGTGAACAGTTCGATTCGATCGCCGCGGTGCGCGCGGGCATGGTCAAGACCTTCGTCGATGACAGCCAGGGCAACGAGCAGGTGCTCGGTTTCAGCCTGCCCGGCGAAGTGATCGGCCTCAATGCCATCCATGGTTCGCGCTTCCCCTGCAATGCGGTAGCGCTGGACACGGTGCACCTGTGCCGCATCTCCTTCCCGAAGCTGAGCCTGCTGGCCACGCGCATGCCCGGGCTGCAGGCCAAGCTGTTCAGCCTGCTCAGCGCGGAGATCGGCAAGGTCGCCACGCTGGCCGCCAACCACCGCACCGAGGAGCGCATGGCCGCGTTCCTGCTGGACATGTCCGAGCGTTACGCGCGCCGTGGTTTCTCCGCCACGCGCTTCAACCTGACCATGGCCCGCACCGAGATCGCCAACTACCTGCGCATGGCGCCGGAGACCGCCAGCCGCGTGCTGCGTCGCCTGAGCGATGATGGTGTGATCGCGGTCAAGCAGCGTGAGATCCTGCTGCTGCAACCTGAGCGTCTGGCTGCCCTGGCGGTGGCCGGTGAATCCGAACCAGACTGAATCCTGACGGGAGCCGATGATGAAACGTGCTGGACTGTTGTTGCTAGGCCTGCTGGCCGCACTGCCGGCATGGGCCGCTGACCTGACGGTGTCGGCGGCGTCGAGCCTGACCGAGAGTTTCCGCGAACTGGGCGCGGCCTACGAGAAGGCGCACCCGGGCACCAAGATTGATTTCAACTTCGCTGCTTCCGGGGTGCTGCTGCAGCAGATCAGCCGCGGTGCACCGGTGGATGTGTTTGCGTCGGCCGACGAGACCACGATGGGCCAGGCCGAACAGCAGAAGCTGCTGGCGCCCGGCACCCGCGAGGTGTTCGCGGTGAACGCGCTGTGGGTGGTGGTGCCGCCGCAGGCCAAGGCTGCCCCGCGTGCCCTGAAGGATCTGGCGGGCGGCAGCGTGCAGCGCATCGCGCTGGGCAACCCGGACAGCGTGCCGGTGGGCCGCTATGCCAAGGGGGCGCTGGAAAAGGCGGGGCTGTGGCCGGCGGTGCAGGGCAAGGCCATTACCACCCAGAACGTGCGCCAGTCGCTGGATTACGTGGCGCGCGGTGAAGTGGATGCGGGCTTCGTCTACGCCACTGATGCGCAGGCCATGCCCGACCGCGTGCGCCGCGCGTTTGAAGTGCCGGTCGCCGGTCGCATCGCCTATCCGCTGGCGGTGGTCCAGGCCAGCACGCAGCCGGCCGAAGCCAAGCGCTTCACGGCCTTCGTGCGCTCGCCGCAGGGCCAGGCGATCCTGGTCAAGCACGGATTCGGCAAGCCCTGAGGCATGGATCTGGATTGGAGCGCCCTGGGCCTGTCGCTGAAGGTGGCCGGCTGGGCCACTGCGATCAACCTGGTGCTGGGCGTTGCGCTGGGTGCGCTGCTGGCGCGCAGGCGCTTCCCTGGCCGTGAGCTGCTGGATTCGATACTGACCCTGCCGATGGTGCTGCCGCCCACGGTGCTGGGCTACTACCTGCTGGTGCTGATCGGCCGCAACGGTCCGATAGGCGTGTGGCTGCAGTCGTGGTTCGGCATCAACCTGGTGTTTACCTGGCAGGCGGCGGTGATTGCCTCAGCGGTGGCCTCGCTGCCGCTGGTGTTCAAGCCGGCCCGCGCCGCGTTCGAAGGCGTGGATGGCCAGCTCGAGAATGCGGCACGCACGCTGGGCGTGTCCGAGGCCGCGGTGTTCTTCCGCATCACCCTGCCGCTGGCCTGGCGCGGCATCCTGGCCGGCCTGCTGCTGGCGTTCGCGCGGGCGATGGGCGAGTTCGGTGCGACGTTGATGGTGGCGGGCAGCATTCCTGGCCGCACGCAGACGCTCTCGATTGCGATCTATGAAGCGGTGCAGGCCGGGCAGGATGGCAAGGCCAATGCGCTGGTGATCCTGACCTCGGTGGTGTGCATCGTGATCCTGCTGCTGGCCGCGCGCCTGGTAGGCGGGCGCCGGCAGGAGCTGCGCGATGTGGCTTGATCTGCAGGTTCACCGGCCGATGCAGGCGGGCAGCACGCAGTTCGTGCTGGACGTGGCGCTGCAGTGCCGGCAGCGGCAGGTGGTGCTGTTCGGCCCCTCCGGTGCGGGCAAGAGCCTGACCCTGAAGGCCGTGGCAGGCCTGCTGCGGCCTTGGCACGGCCACGTGCGGCTGCAGGGCCAGGTGTTGTTCGACAGTGCCGCGGGGGTGAACCTGCCACCGCAGCAACGCCGCCTGGGCTATGTATTCCAGGACTACGCGCTGTTTCCGCACCTGAGCGTGCGGCAGAACGTGGCGTTCGGGCTGCAGCGCGGCTGGTTCAATCCCCGCCGCGCCGTGCGCAATGATGCGGTGGAGCGCTGGCTGCAGGCCTTCCGCATCGACCACGTGGCCGATCTGCTGCCGTCGCAGGTGTCTGGCGGCCAGCGCCAGCGTACGGCGCTGGCACGGGCGCTGGTGACCCAGCCGCAGGCGCTGCTGCTGGACGAACCCTTCGCTGCACTGGACCACGATCTGCGCCAGCACCTGCGCCAGGAGCTGGAAGCGGTGCTGGATGAGACGGGCATCCCGCTGCTGCTGATCAGCCATGACCCGCGCGATGTCGAAGTATTCGGCCAGCAGGTGGCCCCCGTCGTTGACGGCCGCATCGTCAGTGATTGACCCGCGTCTGTAGAGCCGAGCCCATGCTCGGCTGCTCTTCGCGTTGCCGCCAACGGCAGCCAAGCATGGGCTCGGCTCTACAGAAACGGTAGCGCGGTGGATGCCCGTCCAGCGCCGTGTCGGTGCCATGCCAAACCGATCCGGTGGCCCGCGTCGTGGACGGCCGCATCGTCAGCGATTGAACGGCGTCTGTAGAGCCGAGCCCATGCTCGGCTGCTCTCCGCGTTGCCGCCAACGGCAGCCGAGCGTGGGCTCGGCTCTACAGAAACGTTGGCGCGGTGGATGCCCGTCCAGCGCCGTGTCGGTGCCATGCCAAACCGATCAGGTGGCCCGCGTCGTGGACGGCCGCATCGTCAGCGATTGAACGGCGTCTGTAGAGCCGAGCCCATGCTCGGCTGCTCTTCGCGTTGCCGCCAACGGCAGCCGAGCGTGGGCTCAGCTCTACAGAAACGTTGGCGCGGTGGATGCCCGTCCAGCGCCGTGTCGGTGCCATGCCAAACCGATCAGGTGGCCCGCGTCGTGGACGGCCGCATCGTCAGCGATTGAACGGCGTCTGT
>NZ_JACVTT010000060.1:0-28804 GCF_016624665.1 Stenotrophomonas sp. S39
GCCGCATGGATGCGGCGACCGAGCTTACATGGACGTACTTGCAGCGTCCCCTGCCCGGCCTACCCACCCTGCCAACCTCATGACCCGCTCTCCGCGACCCAGCCCCCCGCCACGAGGGGCTCAGCCGTTCGCCGCAATCACAGTTCCGAACGGATCCGCTCGCGCAGCGCCTGCAGGTCCTTGGCGAATGCATCGATACCCGTCGCCAGCTTCTCGGTCGCCATCGGGTCCGCCGCCAGATCCGCCGCGAACTTCGCCGCGTCGATCGGGGTCACGGCCACGCCGTCGGCCGCACCGGCCACCAGCTTGCGCGGCAGCTCGCCGTGGTCGGCGTCCAGCTTCTCCAGCAGGTCCGGCGAAATCGTCAGGCGGTCGCAGCCGGCCAGCGCTTCGATCTGCGCGGTCGAACGGAACGAGGCGCCCATCACCACCGTCGGCGAACCGCGGCGCTTGAATTCGGCATACACGCCGCGCACGAACTTCACGCCCGGGTCTTCGTCGATGTTGGCCGGGGCCTGGCCGTTGGCCACGTACCAGTCCAGGATGCGGCCGACGAACGGCGAGATCAGGAACGCGCCGGCTTCGCTGCAGGCCAAGGCCTGGGTCGGGTTGAAGATCAGGGTCAGGTTGCAGTCGATGCCTTCGGCCTGCAGGATGCGCGCGGCTTCCACACCTTCCCAGGTCGCGGCGATCTTGATCAGGATCTTCTCGCGCGGCACGCCGGCATCGGCGTACATCTGGATGAACTGGCGGGCCTTGGCCACGGTGGCGGCGGTGTCGTGGGCCTGGTCGGCATCCACTTCGGTGGACACGCGGCCCGGCACCAGGGTGCTCAGCAGCGCGCCGACGCCGATGGTCAGGCGGTCGGCCACAGCGTGCACCACCGCCTCGCGGTCGCCATCCTGCTGGCGGCCCCAGGCCAGTTCGCGTTCGATCAGCTCGGCATAGACCGGCAGGTCCAGCGCCTTCTTCACCAGGGTCGGGTTGGTGGTGCAATCCACCGGCTGCAGGCGCTTGATCGCGTCGTAGTCACCGGTATCGGCGACAACCACCGACAGTTCGCGCAGCTGGGACAGTTTGGACGGGGTACTCATTACGGCTCCTGGTGCAGGGAAATCGAATCGCGCGCGATGCGCAGCGGTAATCAGGGACGGTCGTTGTGGACCGCAGTCACGCGCAGGCGCAGCTTGCGGCCGCCGGGCGCGTTCCAATCGATGCTCTGGCCGATCGCCAGGCCAAGCAGGGCGCTGCCGACCGGGGCCAGCACGGACACCTTGCCTTCATCGACGTTGGCTTCGCGGGGGAAGACCAGGGTCAGGACATGCGTCTCGCCCGACACTTCATCTTCGCACTCCACGCGCGAATGCATCATGACGATGCCTTCGGGAATCTGGTCCGGCGCCAGCACGGTGGCCCGGTTGAGTTCTTCGGCAAGCGCGAGCGCGGCAGGCGTCTGGCTCAGCGCAGGCGAATCAAGCATGGCCTCGAGGCGGTCCATGTCGAAGGTCGACACAGTAATGGACGGCGGCAGGCCGCTGGCGGTGTTCATGGTGGTGCTCCTTGATTGAAAGCCATGCAAAAGGCGGCACCACCTGGCGCCGCCTGACTGTATTGTGGGGACAAATGCGGCCGGAATCGACTCCCGCCGCAGCGGCGGGCCGGTTCTCCCGGCTCAGCCGTTCAGCAGCGGGCCCGACACGTTCGGCGCTTCGCCGGCGGGCACGCCCTCGGTATCCAGGGTGAACAGGGCCTGCGGCAGGCGCTTGAACTGATCGGCCAGCTCCAGCAGGAAGCCATGCATGGCCGAGCTGCGCCGCCAGACCATGGCGATGCGCCGGCTTGGGCGGCCTTCGCCGGTGAAGTCGAGCAGGCGGATGTTGTTCGAGCGCGGCACCGGTGGCTGCACCGACAGGCTCGGCAGCAGGGTAATGCCCACGTCGGCAGCGACCATCTGCCGCAGTGTTTCCAGGCTGGTGGCGCGGAATTCGGATTTCTCGTTGGCACCGAACAGGCGGCACACTTCCAGCGCCTGGTCACGCAGGCAATGGCCGTCTTCCAGCAGCAGCAGCTTCTGCGTGGCCAGCTCCTGCACGTCCAGGTGCTCGCGGCGGGCCAGCGGGTGGCGGCCGGAGACGGCCAGCAGGAAGGGTTCCTCGAACAGGAACTCGGCATGCAGCTGATCGTCGATGACCGGCAACGCCAGCAGCGCAGCGTCCAGCTTGCCCTCGCGCAGGCGTTCCAGCAGCACGTCGCTCTTTTCCTCGACCAGCAGCAGTTCCAGCTCGGGGAAGCGGTCGCGGATGCGCGGGATCACATGCGGCAGCAGGTACGGGCCCAGGGTCGGGAAGATCCCCAGGCGCACCGTACCGGCTTCCGGATCGCGGCTGCGTCGCGCCGCTTCCTTCAGTTGTTCCACTTCGGACACGATCACCCGAGCACGCATCGCCGCTTCCTGCCCGGCGGGGGTCAGCATCACCTTGCGTGGTGCGCGTTCCACCAGCGGCACGCCCAGCTCTTCTTCCAGCTTGCGGATCTGGGTGGACAGCGTGGGCTGGCTGACGAAACAGGACGCGGCGGCCCGGCCGAAGTGCTTGTGATCGGCCAGGGCCACCAGGTATTTCAGATCGCGAAGGTTCATCCTCAGACCCCAGGGGTAACGGACCGGCTTACCCAGCAGGCAATGGTGCCCCCGATGACCTGGGAACGCGTGATCAGGCCGCCTCGGCCACTGCGCCGCTGCCCTTGGTCACGGACGAACGGATCAGGTGGTCGAAGGCGCTCAGTGCCGCGGTGGAACCGGCGCCCATGGCGATGATGATCTGCTTGTAGGGTACCGTGGTGCAATCGCCTGCGGCGAACACGCCCGGCAGGTTGGTCTGCCCGCGGTCATCAATGACGATCTCGCCACGCGGCGACAGTGCCACGGTGTCCTTCAGCCACTCGGTGTTGGGCAGCAGGCCGATCTGCACGAAGATGCCTTCCAGTTCCACCCGGTGCGCGTCGCCACCGACGCGATCCTTGTAGACCAGGCCGGTGACGCGGCTGCCATCGCCGAGCACTTCGGTGGTCTGCGCGCTGGTCAGCACGGTCACGTTGCCCAGGCTGCGCAGCTTCTTCTGCAGCACTTCATCGGCGCGCAGGCTGGAATCGAACTCCAGCAAGGTGACATGCGACACGATGCCGGCAAGGTCGATGGCCGCTTCCACGCCGGAGTTGCCGCCGCCGATCACCGCCACGCGCTTGCCCTTGAACAGCGGGCCATCGCAGTGCGGGCAGTAGGCCACGCCCTTGTTGCGGTACTGGTCTTCGCCCGGCACGTTCATCTGCCGCCAGCGTGCGCCGGTGGACAGGATGACCGAGCGCGACTTCAGCACCGCACCGTTTTCCAGCTGCACCTGCACCAGGCCGTCTTCGCCGGCCGGCACCAGTGCGCTGGCGCGCTGCAGGTCCATGATGTCCACCTCGTACTCGCGCACGTGCTGCTCCAGCGCGGTGGCCAGCTTCGGGCCCTCGGTTTCCTTCACCGAGATGAAGTTCTCGATGGCCATGGTGTCCAGCACCTGGCCACCGAAACGCTCGGCGGCGATGCCGGTGCGGATGCCCTTGCGCGCGGCGTAGATTGCGGCCGCAGCGCCGGCCGGGCCACCGCCGACCACCAGCACGTCGAAGGCGTCCTTGGCGGCGATCTTCTCCGCTTCGCGCTTGCCGGCGTTGGTGTCCAGCTTGGCCACGATCTGCTCGAGGGTCATGCGGCCCTGGTCGAACACTTCACCGTTGAGGTACACGGTGGGCACGGACATGATCTCGCGCTTCTCCACTTCATCCTGGAACAGTGCGCCGTCGATGGCCACGTGCTGGATGCGCGGGTTGAGCACGGCGGCCAGGTTCAGCGCCTGCACCACGTCGGGGCAGTTCTGGCACGACAGCGAGAAGTAGGTTTCGAAACGGTAGTCGCCTTCCAGGTTCTGCACCTGCTCGATCAGCTCGGCGGTGGCCTTGGAGGGGTGGCCGCCCACCTGCAGCAGGGCCAGCACCAGCGAGGTGAACTCGTGGCCCATCGGCAGGCCGGCGAAGGTCAGGTGGATGTCCTGGCCCGGGGTGCCCAGGTCGAAGGACGGCACGCGGCCCTGGCCGTCGCGCAGGACCTGCAGCGAGATCTTGTCCGACAGGCTTTCCAGGGTCTGCAGCAGTTCCAGCATTTCCTGCGACTTGGCACCGTCATCGGCGTGCGCGGTGATCTGGATCGGGCGGGTCACGCGCTCCAGATAGGTCTTCAGCTGCGACTGCAGGTTGGCGTCCAACATGGTCTTCTCCTGGCTTCAGGCAAACAGGGGGCGTGGCACCGCTGCAAAAGGTAGCGGACCAGCGAGGGGGTAGGGGTGAACCCAAGGCAGCAGAGACAGCTGTGGAAGGGGCTGGCGAGCGGCGGCTTGCTTGCTCGGCTGTCTTGGGTTCACCCCCACGCCGGCGGGGGACCGGCACGGGGATGAGGGGCGCGCCGCGGCGTGGGGCCGCGGCAGGCCGGTACCGCTTTAGATCTTGCCGACCAGGTCCAGCGACGGGGTCAGGGTCTTCTCGCCTTCCTTCCACTTGGCCGGGCAGACCTGGTTCGGGTTGGCGGCGGTGAACTGGGCAGCCTTCAGCTTGCGCAGGGTCTCGGACACGTCACGGGCGATCTCGTTGGAGTGGATCTCCAGGGTCTTTATCACGCCTTCCGGGTTGATGATGAAGGTGCCGCGCAGGGCCAGGCCTTCTTCCTCAATGTGCACGCCGAAGGCGCGGGTCAGCTTGTGGGTCGGGTCGCCGACCAGCGGGAACTGGGCCTTGCCGACGGCCGGGGAGGTTTCGTGCCACACCTTGTGCGAGAAGTGCGTGTCGGTGGTGACGATGTAGACCTCGGCACCGGCCTTCTTGAACTCCGCGTAGTGCTCGGCGGCGTCTTCGATCTCGGTCGGGCAGTTGAAGGTGAAGGCGGCCGGCATGAAGATCAGGACGGACCACTGGCCCTTCAGGCTGGCATCGGAAACCTTGATGAACTCGCCGTTGTGGTAGGCGTTGGCTTCGAACGGCTGGATCTGGGTATTGATGAGGGACATCGTTTTTCCTCTGGGTGAAGGGGAGTGGGTGAATCGACAGGAGCTAGGTTACCGATTCATTGTCGATAAGAACAATGCATTGATTTCATCTATTCGATAGATGGAGTCTATTGAATTGCGATGAGCCTGCCATGAATCTCGCCGCCACCATCCTGCAAGTCGTTGTATGACAAGGAAAATCGCTGCGGGCCGTGAAGATGGCCCGATAGCCCCTCCTTATCCCGCCCCATCTAACCTGAATGGATTCCCGCTTTTGTAGAGCCGAGCCCATGCTCGGCTGCCTTTGGAACAGCCGAGCACGGGCTCGGCTCTACAATTGCCGGATGTCCATTCAACCCGAACCCTCCCTGCGCCAGGCCGTGGCCGACGCCAGCGCCCGCCTGGGTGGCATCGATGCCCGTCACGAGGCCGAACTGCTGCTGCTGCACGTGCTGCAGCGACCGCGCAGCTGGCTGTTCGCGCACGCCACCGATCCGCTGCCCGCCAGCGATCTGGCCGCCTTCGAAACCCTGCTGGCGCGCCGCGTCGCTGGTGAGCCGGTGGCCTATCTGACCGGCCGCCGCGGCTTCTGGACGCTGGACCTGGACGTCGACCCCTCCACCCTGATTCCACGCCCGGAAACCGAGCTGCTGGTGGAACTGGCGCTGGAGCGCCTGCCGCTGGAGCGCGACCTGCAGGTGGCCGACCTCGGCACCGGCAGCGGCGCGATCGCCCTGGCCCTGGCCAGCGAACGCCCACAGGCCCAGGTATTGGCCACCGATGCCAGCGCGGGCGCCTTGGCAATGGCCGCGCGCAATGCCGACCGCCATGAACTGGGCAACGTCCGCTTCGCCGAAGGCGGGCACGACTGGTACGCGCCGCTGCAGGGCCAGCGCTTTGACCTGATTGCCAGCAACCCGCCGTACATCGCCAGCGATGACCCGCACCTGCAGCAGGGCGACCTGCGTTTCGAGCCGGCCACCGCGCTGGCTTCGGGCGCCGATGGGCTGGATGACATCCGCCGCATCGTCGCCGGGGGGCAGGCCCACCTGCTGCCCGGTGGCTGGCTGCTGATCGAGCACGGCTGGGACCAGGGCGAAGCGATCCGCGCGCTGTTCGAACTGGCCGGCTACGTGCAGGTACAGACCGCACGGGACCTGGAGCAGCGCGACCGCATCACCCTGGGCCAGCGCCCGGCCTAGAATGGAGGTTCTCCTGCCTCGGCAGGGCATCACCCTGGAGCTGCAAGCATGCGTACGCTGTATCCCGCCATCACCCCCTACGACGTCGGCACCCTGCAGGTGGACGACCGCCACACGCTGTACTTCGAACAGTGCGGCAACCCGGACGGCAAGCCGGTGGTGATGCTGCACGGTGGCCCGGGTGGCGGCTGCAGCGACAAGATGCGCCAGTTCCACGACCCGTCCAAGTACCGCATCATCCTGTTCGACCAGCGCGGCGCAGGCCGTTCCACCCCGCACGCGGACCTGGTCGACAACACCACCTGGGATCTGGTGGCCGACATCGAAAAACTGCGCGAGCACCTGAAAGTGGACCGCTGGCAGGTGTTCGGCGGCAGCTGGGGTTCGACCCTGGCCCTGGCCTATGCCGAAACGCATCCGCAGCGCGTGACCGAGCTGGTCCTGCGCGGCATCTTCATGCTGCGCCGCTGGGAACTGGAATGGTTCTACCAGGAAGGCGCCAACCGCCTGTTCCCGGATGCGTGGGAGCACTACCTGAAGCCGATCCCGGCCGTGGAGCGCCACGACCTGATCTCGGCCTTCCACCGCCGCCTGACCAGCGAAGACGAAACCACGCGCCTGGAAGCGGCCAAGGCCTGGGCGGTGTGGGAAGGCGCGACCAGCTTCCTGCACGTGGATGACGACTTCATCAACAGTCACGAAGACCCGCACTTCGCGCTGGCCTTCGCCCGCATCGAGAACCACTACTTCGTCAACGGTGGCTTCTTCGAAGTGGAAGACCAGCTGCTGCGCGACGCGCACCGCATTGCCGACATCCCCGGCGTGATCGTGCATGGCCGCTACGACGTGGTCTGCCCGCTGGCCAATGCCTGGGACCTGACCAAGGCCTGGCCGAAGGCGAAGCTGGAAATCACCCCGGCCTCGGGCCACTCGGCGTTCGAAGCAGAAAACGTGGACGCGCTGGTGCGCGCCACCGACAGCTTCGCCTGATGCCCACGGGGTCGGATCCCTTTCCCACGGAAAGGGCTCTGACCCCGGTTCGACCGCGTATCCGAACCCCATCCACGCATGGCGTGGATCTACCAGTCTCCGGCCAGCAGCGCGTCGGCCAGCACCTGCAGCTTCGGCGAATGCTGCCGCGACGGCGGATAGATCAGCGACAAGGCGCGGCTGCGGCCCTCATACGGCTGCAGCACGTGCTGCAGGCGGCCGTCGGCCAACGCATCGGCCACGGCGAAATCCATCACCTGCACGATGCCGATGCCGGCGATGGCCGCTTCCACCAGCGGGTCGCCGCTGTCGAACACCATCCGCGTGGCCGGCGTGAAATCGCGCAGGTGGCCCTCCTGCAGGAACTGCCAGTCAACCACGCGCCCGCTGCGCAGGTTGCGCACCGCCAGGCAGGCATGGTCATGCAGCGCGGCGATGTCGGCCGGCGTGCCACAGCGGGCCAGATAGGCCGGGCTGGCCACGGTCACCCAGCGCAGCGGCCGCAACGGCCGCGCCACGATGCGCTGGTCGGCGATGACGCCGGTGCGCAGCGCTGCATCGAAGCCTTCCTCGACCAGGTCGACCAGGCGGTCACTGAGCACGGCCTCCAACTGCAGCTGCGGATGCTGCTGCAGCAACGGCCCCAGCAGCGGCACCAGCACCTTGCGCCCGAACATCGACGGCGCACTGATCTTCAGCGTGCCCGACGGCGTGCACGGGCGATCGGCCAGCTGGCGCTCGGCATCCTCGAAGCCGCACAGCAGCGGCGCCACCTGGTCGACGAACTGGCGGCCATCCGGGGTCAGGGCCACGTTGCGGGTGTTCCGCTGCAGCAGCTTCACCCCCAGCGTGGCCTCCAGCCGGCTGATCGCGCGCGACAGCCCGGACTGGCTCAGCCCCAGCTGCCCTGCGGCCACGGTGAAGCTGCGTGCCTCGGCCACCTGCACCAGCATGCGCACGGCATTGAGGTCCAATGACGATCCATTCATGCCGAAAATCATGACAGATATAGGCGCGCGGGGGTTTATTGATGGCGCCGCATCAATGAGACTGCGCTCCCCCACCGATCCACCGCCGCCGATGCCCCCACTCAAGTACCCGCGCTGGGCGCTGACCCTGCTGGCCACCGCCCAGCTGATCATCGCCCTGGACGCCACCATCATCTTCGTCGCCCTGCATGACATGGGCCGCGCGCTGCAGATCAATGCGCAGCAGCTGCAGTGGGTGGTCAGCGCCTACACCGTGGCCTTCGGCGGCAGCCTGCTGCTGGGCGGCCGCGCCGCCGACCTGATCGGCCGCCGCCGCTTCTACCGGCTGGGCATGCTGCTGTTCGCACTGGCCTCGCTGCTGGGCGCGCTGGCGCCGAACGCCACCCTGCTGATCATCGCGCGCGCGGCGCAGGGCATCGGCGCCGCACTGCTGTTCCCGGCCACGCTGGCCCTGATCAACACGCTGTATGCCGAAGGCCCCGTACGCAACCGCGCGCTGGCGATCTGGAGCATGGCCAGCGCCGTCGGCCTGGCGCTGGGCACCCTGCTCGGTGGCGTGCTGACCCAGGCGTTCGGCTGGCCGGCCGTGCTGGCGGTGATCGTGCCGCTGGCCACCGCCTGCGCCGTTGCCGCCGGTGCATGGCTGCCTGCCGATGGCCCGCGCGCGCAGGGTCGCTCGTTCGACCTGGCCGGCTGCATCACCGTCACCCTCGGCGGCAGCCTGCTGGTGACTACCCTGGTGCAGGGACCGGAGTGGGGCTGGACCGCGCCGGCCACGCTGGGGTGCCTGCTGCTCTCGGCGCTGCTGCTGGTGGCGTTCGTGCAGATCGAACAGCGCAGCCGCGACCCGCTGATGCAGTTTGCGCTGCTGCGCCTGCCCGGCCTGCGTGCCGCGCTCGGCCTCACCTTCGCCTTCATGAGCAGCTATGGCGTGCAGTACTACTTCATGGCGCTGTATTTCCAGGACGGCTACGGTTGGAGCCCGCTGCAGGCCGGCCTGGCGTTCCTGCCGGCCACCGCGGTGTGCACCGTGGGCATCCAGCTGGCCGAGTGGGCGCTGAAGCGCTGGAGCGCACGCAAGGTGCTGGTGCTCGGCCAGCTGGCCGGTGCCATCGGCATCGCCTGGGTGGCGGCAACCCTGCCGTACGCCGCGAACTTCTGGCCGCTGTTGCCGGGCGTGGTAGTGCTGAGCATCGGCCAGGGCATGACCTGGACATCGATGTGGATCGTGGCCGGGCAGGGCGTGCCGGCCGCGCAGCAGGGCGTGGCCTCGGGCATGGCCGCCACCGCGCAGCAGATCGGGGGTGCGCTGGGCCTGGCGATGCTGGTGATGGTGGCCAATGCCGGCGCTGGTGCTCCGGGTTCGCCCAGCGCGCTGGCCGGGCTGGTGCGTGCCGAGTACGGCGCCGCGCTGTTCGCCCTGTTCGGCGTGATCATCGCGCTGGGCCTGCGCCCGGCAGCGGTAGACTGCGGTTCCCTCGATGGCCAGGCCAACAACGCATGATCGAACTGCTGGACCTGCAACAGACCCTGCACGCGTTCGCCGCCTGCAACGACAACCATGGCGTGTACGAGTCCTTCGGCTGGGTGCATGCCACCGACGGTGACCTGCTGCAGGCACGCTTCTGGTTGCCACCCGACGAGGAAACCGCCTTCGACGATGACAGGAGGTGCCGGCCGATGCGCGCGCGCTGGGGCTGTCGACCTACCTCGAACCGGCGACCTTCGCCGACGTGCTTGAGGTGCAGAAGCGGCAGCGTCCCCTGTCCAGCCTGGCCGAGTACGCGCAGGCGCTGGTTCATTACCACGAGTACGATGCGTTCCAGGAAGTGGAAGGCATCGACGAGGCGCTGGGTGAGGCGACCGCTGCAGATCGGGCGGCGGCGCGTGATGCCGGCGTTGGCGCAGGCATCTTTGCTTCGTTCGATCTACAGCTGCTGGCCTGCGCGGACGATCAGCTGAAGGCGACCGCACAGCGTGTGGCCCACCTGCACGAGGTACCAGTGGGTGAGGCGCTGGCACGCTGCCGAGCGTTGCCGCTGTTGCTGGGGCAAGCCCTGGATCGCAACCGCGCGCAGGCCATCAAGGATCAGTTCGAAGCCATCGGCGCGACGGTGCAGGTGCAGGGCTTCAAGGCGTTCGCGTGGATGGACGCGCCTACCCTGCGGTAGCGCCGGGCCATGCCCGGCGGCATTACGTTGCGCCGCCGCGATGCGGCTCGCCGGGCATGGCCCGGCGCTACCGGGCTTCGGTCGCGTGGATGACGGTCACCCCGGCAGTAGATCCACGCCATGCGTGGATGACGGTCACCCCGCCGCCAGCAACCCTGGCTGCAACGCGCTGAAAATCCGCGCCAGGCGCTCGGCCCAGGCCTGCTGCCCGGCCACATCGGCAATCAGGTCC
This sequence comes from Stenotrophomonas sp. S39, assembly GCF_016624665.1. Lineage (NCBI taxonomy): Bacteria > Pseudomonadati > Pseudomonadota > Gammaproteobacteria > Lysobacterales > Lysobacteraceae > Stenotrophomonas > Stenotrophomonas sp. S39. The sequence goes on from NZ_JACVTT010000060.1 coordinate 10,660, forward strand.
TGGCGGATCTCCAGTTCCACATGCACCAAGCCACGGCCTTCGCCATGCACCGGCACCGCGTAGTCGCTGGTGCTGCTGACCGAATACGGTTCGTTGTCGCCCACCACCAGGTCGCCCTCATCGCGCAGTGCCTGCAGCAGCGCCTGGGCGAAGCGGGTGTCCTGGTGGTACAGCACGCCGGCGTGCCACGGCCGCGGCGTGCCGTTCATTGCCGGGGTGAAGCTGTGCATCATCACCAGCAGGGTGGGACGGCCGCCATCGCGGCGCGCGTCCAGTTCGGCATCGATGCGCGCGTGGTAGGGCGCATGGATGGCGTCGATGCGCTGCTGCCGCTGTGCCGCCGAGAGCCCTGCGTTGCCCGGCACCACGGTGTGGTCACTCACTTCAGGGATCAGCGTGGGCGAGGCCAGCGGCCGGTTGCAGTCGATCAGCAGCCGCGAATAGGTCTGTTCGATCGCCCAGGCATCCAGCAGCCCAGCCAGCGCGCGGGTGGTGCCGGCGATGCCGATGTCCCAGCCAATGTGGCGGTCCAGTTCTACCTGCGGCAGGCCCAGGCCGTTCAATGCGCGCGGCACCTGCTGGCCGGCATGGTCGGCCAGCAGCAGGAACGGTGATGCGCCCTGCGCGCGGTGGATCGTGTAGATCGCAGGATCGTCGGCGCCCAGCAGGGCCGGCACTGCATGCAGGCCGGCGTCAGCCACGCGGGCGTCCATCCAGGTGGTGCTCGATCATCCACAGGCCGGCCCAGAGCTTGGCGTCCAGTGCGTAGCCTTCGCCCATCTTCTGCACCAGCCAGGCGGCAGCCTGTGCACGCGGAATCTCATGCACGGTGATGTCTTCGCTGTCATCGCCGCCGCCTTCGCCGATGCGGCGCAGGCCAGTGGCGCGGACGAAGGCGATCTGCTCGCTGCTGGCGCCGGAAGATGTCGGGCCGATCATCAGCACTTCGGCGTGCTCGGCGGTCCAGCCGGTTTCTTCTTCCAGCTCGCGTACGGCCGAGACCTCGATGGACTCGCCCGCGTTGATGTCACCGACCAGGCCGGCCGGCATCTCGATGGTCGCCGACTGCAGCGGCACGCGGAACTGCTCGACGAACAGCACGTTGTCCTCGGGGGTGACGGCGATGATGATCGCCGCCAGGCCGCCGGCATGGGTGCGTTCGCTGTATTCCCAGCTGCCGCGCACGACCATGCGCTGGTACTTGCCTTCGTAGACGACGCGCGGGGCTTCGGTGTTTCTCTGGCTCATGCGGGCTCGCTGGAGGAGGGAAGGGGAGTGTTTGGGCCGGCCGCAGTGGCCGAACCGGGATCGTTCGCGCCGGCGGCGCTGAACAGGCGGCGGCGCGTCAGCGGGCCGAAACGCAGCGCCTGGCACAGGCCGCCCAGCAGTTCGGGGTCGGCCGGCTGGCGCAGCAGGCCGGGCTGGCTGCCTTCCAGCGGCGCATCCAGCGCAATGGTGGTCAGCTGCCGCCAGAGCTGGGCGTGATCGCGCTGCTCGCGCAGGCGCACGGCCATCTGTGCGGCACCGCGCAGGCGCAGGAAGGGCACTTCGTCCAGGCGTTCGTACAGCGCGTCCATGCTGCCGAAATGGGCCAGCAGTACCGCGGCCGATTTGGCGCCGACGCCGCTGACGCCGGGAATGTTGTCCACCGCATCGCCACACAGCGCCAGGTAATCGGCGATCTGGTGCGCGTGCACGCCGTGCCGCGCCTTCACCCCGGCCACGTCCCAGCGCTGGTTGCGTGCGTAGTCCCACTGTTCGTCGTGGTCCAGCAGCAGCTGCGACAGGTCCTTGTCGGCGGAAATGATCAGCCCGCGATGGCTGTGCCGGTGCTGGTGCAGGGCACTGCCGATCAGGTCGTCGGCCTCGTAGTCATGGTGCGCCAGCACCACCAGGCCCAGCGCCGCGCACAGCGCCTTGCAGTGCACGAACTGGCGCTTCAGCGCTTCCGGCGCCGGGTCGCGGTTGGCCTTGTAGGCCGCGTACAGGCGGTGGCGGAAACCGCTGTCCAGCGCCTCGTCGAAGGCGATGGCGATGTGCCGGGGGCGCTCGCGCTCGAGCAGGTCCAGCAGGAAGCGGGCGAACCCGTGCACGGCATTGGTCGGCCAGCCCTGGTTGTCCTGGAACTCGTCCGGCAGCGAATGCCAGGCGCGGAACACATAGATGCTGGCATCCACCAGGTACAGCGGCGGCGGCAGCGGTACGGCATTCACGGCGCTCACTGGCCGGTCCAGTCCTGCAGCAGGGCCGCGGCATCGGGGCGCTCGCGCTCGGGTACCTCGGCCTTCGGCGTACCGATATGGATGAAGCCAGCGATGCCTTCACCCTCGGCCAGGCCCAGGTGGGCATGCACGGCGGGGTCGAAGGCCATCCACGCGGTCAGCCACTGCGCGCCGAAGCCCAGCGCCTGGGCAGCCTGCAGCAGGGCGAAGCAGACGCAGCCGGCGGTCATCAGCTGTTCCTCCCCGGGCACCTTCGGGGCCGGGCGCGGGCTGGCCACCACCACGATCACCAGGGGGGCGTGGCTGAAGCGCTGGCGGTCCTTCTCCAGGACCGCCTCGCCGGCCTGCGGATCGCGCTGGCGGCTGCGTTCGACCAGGAAGTCACCCAGTGCGTGGCGGGCATCGCCGGCAATTTTCAGGAAGCGGAACGGGACGCGTTTGCCGTGGTCGGGCACGCGGACGGCCGACTGCAGCATGCGCAGCAGGGTGGCCGGGTCCGGGCCGGGCTCGCCCAGCTGCCGCGAGGGCACCGAACGGCGGGCGTCGAGGGCGAGCAGGGCAGCGGGGTCGGGCATGGAGTCTGAACCGGTCATCACGGGCTGAAGATTATAGTCGGGGCGGTTGGTGACGCTGTCTGCGTCGCGTTTGCCCTCTGAATATCAAACTGTGATGAACGTCATGCCACTGCCGGGCAACCGGCGAGCGCTTCCCCTCGCCTCGCAGGCCCCGCACGGCTTAGGATATCCGTCTTGCCGGGCCGCCGGTCGTGAGGTTTGAAGTGAGGACTGTTTCACTGTCCGTGACGGGCTGGCCGGCCTACCATCGACGTACCGGTACATGGGGTGTACCGGCCGTCGCGATGTCCATGATGTCTGTCGTACCAGAGAAGGTGGGGAGCCTTCCCGAATGATGAGCGCGCCCACTCCGATGGGATCGCCGGGTCGTGACCCGGCCCAGCTCCAGCTTGCACGGGACGCTGTCCTGCCCGCACTGTGCCAGGCCTTCGGCGCGGCGCTGGCGCGGTTTGACGACGCCCTGTTCGACCGTGCCGGCAATGCCGGCGCGTCGCAGTTGCTGTTCCTGGACGCCATGCGTGAACTGCGTCGGCGCCGGGACGAGATCACGGCGGCCTTTGCCGCCCACCTGGACCAGGCCTGGGCCGCGTTGGCCGCCGGCGATCCGCTGTCCGCCGAAGCCACCCTGTCCGGCCCGGCCGAGGAAGGCCTGAGCCTGATTCCTGAACATGTGCTGGAGTCGCGGCTGGCGGTGCGCAACTTCGCCACCGTGCTGCTGCGCGATTTCAAGCCGGTGCTGGCCCGCCTGGAGCGCCGCCTGGGCTGGCTGGCCGGCGGCATCGAGCTGGACGCCGATCTCGATCCGGTCAGCCCCGAGCATCTGGGCGTGGCCATCCACCAGGCGTTCGCCGGGTGCGAGCTGGCCCCGGAAGTACACCTGGTGCTGATCAAGCTGTGCGAGCGCGACATGCGCGCGACGGTGGGTCGCATCTACGAGAAGCTGGACGAGCAGTTGGCTGCAGCCGGTGTGATGCCGCAGATGGGCGCCCCGCGGCGGCCGCTGTCGGCAGCCCCGGCACAGCAGGCCCCGCACGGGATGGACGATCTGGTCGAACAGCGCCAGGCGCCGGGCTTCGACACCGATTTCAGCGATGAGGAGCAGGCCGCACCGGCCTGGGCGCAGCGGTTCGCCGCGCGCTGGTCCGAGCGCCGTGGCCACATGCAGCAGCACCTGGCCGGCGAAGACGGAATGCCTGGCGGTGCGCCCGGCGGTTCCGGCGAAGCCTATTCCGGCCAGCAGGGCATGCTGCTGGAAGCACTGCACGAACTGCTGCAGCAGACCCGGCATGTCCGCGAGGATGCGACGTCGGCCGCGCAGGTGGCCGTGGGCCAGCACCGCCCGCTCAGCCAGCGCGAGATGATGTCGGTGCTGTCGCTGCTGCAGGCCACGCCCAGCGCGACCCTGCGCGCGGCCATCGGCGAGGACGGTGAATCGCTGGCGCAGCGGCTGAAGAGCGAAGTGCTGTCCAACGCCACCCGCCTCGGCGTGGACCCCGGCCAGACCCGGTTGGACCCGCAGGACGAGGATGCGATCGACCTGGTCGGCATGCTGTTCGACGTGATGCTGGACGAACGCGAACTGGAAGGCCGCTCGCGCGAGCTGATCGGCCGCCTGGTGGTGCCCTTCGTCAAGGTCGCCATGCTCGACCGCCGCATGTTCGTGCAGAAGACCCATCCGGCCCGCAAGCTGCTCAATTCGCTGGCCGAGGCCTGCGAAGGCAACACCGGCGAAAGCCAGGCCGAGCGCATGCTGATGGCCAAGGTCGAGGAAATCATCGAGCGCCTGGTCGCCGAGTTCAACGAGAACCTGGCGATCTTCCTGACCCTGGAAGAAGAATTCCGCGATTTCCTGCTGCAGCATCGCCGCCGCGTGGAAATCGCCGAGCGCCGCGCCGCCGAAACGCAGCGCGGCCAGGAAAAACTGGAAATGGCCCGCAACCGTGCCGGCGCCGAACTGGACCGCCGCATCGGCGATGCCACACTGCCGCCGGCCATCGCCGGGTTCCTGCGCCAGCCGTGGCAGCACCACCTGACCCTGGCGCTGCTGCGCGAGGGCGAGGACGGGGCGTCCGTGGCCGAGGCGCTGAGCCTGGGCGACGGCCTGCTGGAGGAAGTGGCCGAGGCGCGCCGGCACATCGTCGGCAAGCCGTGGCTGCAGGCCTGGCAGCCGGTGCTGGCCAAGGTGTTTGCCAGTGTCGGCGTGCACGGTGATGCGGCCTCGGCCGCCATCGATGCGCTGCACGGCACCCTGCAGGGCATCGCCGAATCGCGCCCGGAACTGCAGCGCGCGCTGCCGGAACTGCCGCAGGTCGCGCTGCCGACCGCACCGGTGCGCGAAGCCAGCGCGGTGGAACTGGCCGGGCAGGTCGAGACCGATGATTTCGACAATGCCGACGCCGACCGCTTCCGCCGCATGGAAATCGGCAACTGGCTGGACTTCGTCGACAAGGACGGCAAGGTCCAGGCCGGCAAGCTGTCCTGGATCAGCCCGATCTCCTCGCGCCTGCTGTTCGTCAACCGTCGTGGCGTGCGCTTCTGCGTGGCGTCGCCGGAAGAACTGGCGGTAATGGTGCGGCTGGGCCGCCTGCGCGCCCACGTCGACGATGGCGCCTTCGACAGCGCCATGCAGGGCGTGATCGACCGCCTGGACCCGGGTAACGCCACCCTGCACTGAGGGGTGGCTGCCTGCTAGGATCGGGAAAACTCACCGATCAGCGGGGACCTGCATGGCCGTGGCGTTGCTGGGGATGAAGGAGACCGCGCCGGGCGAACGGCGCGTGGCACTGACGCCGGAAACGGCGCGCAAGCTCGGGGCCTTGGGCATCACCGTCTGGTACGAAGCCGGCGCCGGACTGGCCGCAGGCTTCCCCGATGCCGCCTACGACGATGCGGGCGCGCGCGCCTTCGACGCCGGTCGCTGGAACGAGATCGACATCCTGCTGTGCGTGCAGGCGCCACCGGCTGCGGTGCTGGCCCAGCTCAAGCCCGGTGCCAGTGTGGTCGGCCTGCTCACACCGGCCAGCGACCCGTCGCTGGCGGCGCTGGCCGGCGATGACCGCCTGCTGTTGTTCCCGCTGCAGCAGCTGCCGCGTACCACGCGTGCGCAGGCCATGGACGTGCTCAGTTCGCAGGCCGGCATGGCCGGCTACAAGGCCGCGCTGATCGCCGCCGAGCGTGCGCCGCGCTTCTTCCCGATGCTGACGACGGCGGCCGGTACCGTGCGCCCGGCCAAGGTGCTGGTGATCGGCGCCGGCGTGGCCGGCCTGCAGGCCATCGCCACCGTGCGCCGCCTGGGCGCGCAGGTGGAAGGCTTCGACGTGCGGCCTGAAACCCGCGAACAGATCCAGTCGCTGGGCGCGCGCTTCCTCGACCTGGGGGTCAGCGCGGCGGGCGAGGGCGGCTATGCGCGTGCATTGACCGACGAGGAGCGGGCCGAGCAGCAGCGCCGCCTGGCCGACCACCTGCGCAGCGTGGACGTGGTGATCTGCACCGCGGCGGTGCCGGGCCGGCCGGCGCCCACCATCGTCACCGCGGCAATGGTCGAGGGCATGGCGGTGGGCAGCGTGATCGTCGACCTGGCCGCCGAGAGCGGCGGCAACTGCGCCCTGACCCAGCCGGGCCAGTGCATCGAACACCAGGGCGTGACCATTGATGGCCCTTTGAATCTGGCCAGCCGCGGCGCCACCCAGGCCAGCGAGATGTACGCGCGCAACCTGCTCAACTTCGTCACCCTGTTCGTGCAGGATGGCCAGCTCGGGTTTGATTGGGAAGACGAACTGCTGGCGAAGACGCGCTGGCAGGCATGAAACGGTAGCGCCGGGCCATGCCCGGCGAGCGCAGCGGCCCGCGCAGGATCCGCCGGGCACGGCCCGGCGCTACCCCTTTACCGCGGCTTCGCCGGCGGCGGATTCTCGCGCACCCAGTCCTTGCGTTCTTCCGGCGTCATCTGCGACCAGCGCTCGCGCAGTGCATCGCGCTGGGCCGGGCTCAGCGTGCGCATCTGGCCGAACAGCGCGCGCGCCTGCTCGCGCTGTTCCGGGCTCATGTGCTCGAAACGGCGCAGGCCACGGCGGGCCTTGTCGCGTTCTTCCGGGCTCATCGACTGCCAGCGCTGGCCGTGCGACAGCATGCGCTGGCGTTGTCCGGCATCGGCGCCGTTCCAGCGGTCGCGCAGTGGCGCCAGCAGCGCCTCGCGCTGGGCCGGGCTCAACTGTTCCCAGTTGGGCAGCACGGGGCCCGGTGCAGCAGCAGGCGCAGTGGTCTGTGCCAGCAGCGGCGCAGCCGGCAGCAGGACCAGGGCGAACAGCAGGGGCAGGGTGGGGCGTCGCAGCATGGTTCTCACTCCATCGCCAGGTCGGTGTCGCCCAGCCACAGGTACATGTCGGGATTCTCGTCGTACAGCGCGCTGTTGTCTTCCACCGCCGCAAGCGTCGGTGCCGGGGCCGGGCCCGTGTGCGTGCCCGGGCCGGTGAACTGCACGCCGATGCCCAGCGCCATCACCAGCGAACACGCGCTGGCCAGCCACCAGCGCCAGCGGCCCCGGTGCGCCGCATGGGCGCCATGGCGGGCCTGGCGCAGCCGCGCCAGGGTGGCCGGCGACAGCGACTGCAGCGACTGCGCATGCAGGCTGCGCAGGGCGTCATCGGAAGGCAGGGAGCGGTTCACGGATGGTTCTCCAGGTAATCCTGCAGCGCCTGTCGGGCGCGTGCCAGATGGGTCTTTACCGCGCCTTCGCTGCAGCCCATGGCGCGGGCGGTGGTGGCCCCGTCCAGGTCCTGCAGCACGCGCAGGCTGAAGGCTTCGCGCTGGCGGGCGGGCAGCGTGCGCAGCGCCTGCACCAGTTGCTGGTACTGCTGGTGCTGTTCGTGTGCCTGCGCCGGGTCCGGGCCGGGGTCGGCCCAGTCGATGTCGGCGCCGTCGGCATCGTGGTTGTCGCGCCAGAACGGCAGGCGGAAGCGGCGCCGGCGCTGCAGGTCGATCACCCGCCGGCGCAGGATGCTCCAGAACAGCGGCGCCCATTCGGCGGCCGGCTTGTCGGCGTAGTCCAGCATGCGCAGCAGGGCGTCCTGCACCGCGTCCAGGGCATCCTCGCGCTGGCGCAGGCCGGCCTCGGCGAAACGGAAGGCGCGCGGGCCGACGCTGGCCAGGAACGCTTCCAGCGACACCGGCAGGGCATCGGCATCGGCGGTCTGGGGGAGGGGGCTGCTCACCAGCACAGGGTACGGTTCCTCGCTCGGGGTCACCATCGACAACGCGTGAGCACGGCTTTGGTTGACCGGGGGGCGCGCGGGGTTCAGCCCGTGGTTATGATGGGGCGACGAAGACAGAGCGGGAGGCGTTGCCGATGAGTGACGGGTTCGTGGCGCTGTACATCTTCATGCTGGCCGCAATCGCCGGTCACGTGATCATTTCGCGGGTGCCGGTCATCCTGCATACCCCGCTGATGTCGGGTTCCAACTTCATCCACGGCATCGTGCTGATCGGCGCCATGGTGGTGCTGGGCCACGCACAGACACCGCTGGAGAAGGCGCTGGGGTTCCTGGCCGTGGTGCTGGGTGCCGGCAACGCCGCCGGTGGCTACGTGGTCACCGCGCGCATGCTGGAAATGTTCAAGCCGAGCGCGCCCAAGGGCGGCAAGGACGAACCGAAGGAGCCGCAGGCTTGAACATCAGCACCGTCGAACTGCTCGATTGGCTGGTCAAGGCCAGCTACCTGGTGGCCGCCACCCTGTTCCTGCTCGGCCTGCAGCGCATGGCCTCGCCGCTGACCGCGCGCAGCGGCATCCGCTGGGCCGGGCTGGGCATGCTGCTGGCCACGGTGGCCACCTTCTTCCTGCCCGAACTGCACAACGTGCCGCTGATCCTGGTGGCGCTGCTGCTCGGCGCCGGCCTGGCCTGGTGGTCGGCCGGCAAGGTCGCCATCACCGACATGCCGCAGATGGTGGCCCTCTACAACGGCATGGGTGGTGGCTCGGCTGCGGCCATCGGTGCGGTGGAGCTGCTGCGTTATGCCTTCCTGGCCAACCGCGATACCAGCCACTGGAGTGCGCAGGCGCTGGCCGACCTGGCCGCGCGCCAGCCTTCGGCCACCGTGCTGCTGCTGGCGGTGGTCGGCGCGGCCATCGGTGCGGTGTCGCTGTCCGGCTCGGTCATCGCCTGGGCCAAGCTGGATGGGCGCCTGGACAAGCGCGTGACCTGGCCCGGCCAGCAGGCGCTGAACCTGCTGGTGGCGCTGGCCGTGGTGGTCCTGGCGATCATCGCCGCCAGCACGCTCAGCACCTGGTCCATCGTCGCCTTCTTCGTGCTGGCGCTGGCCCTGGGCGTGCTGATGACCCTGCCCATCGGCGGCGCCGACATGCCGGTGGTGATCTCGCTGTACAACGCGTTCACCGGCCTGGCGGTGTCCTTCGAAGGCTACGTGCTGGGCAACGAGGCACTGATCATCGCCGGCATGATGGTCGGCGCGGCCGGCATCCTGCTGACCCGGCTGATGGCCAAGGCGATGAACCGGCCGATCAGCAACGTGCTGTTCTCCAACTTCGGCGGCGGCGCCGGCGGTGAAGCGCAGGCGATCACCGGTTCGCAGAAGCCGATCGAAGCAGCCGACGTGGCGGCGATGATGGCCTTCGCCGAGCGCGTGGTGATCGTGCCGGGCTACGGCATGGCCGTCGCCCAGGCACAGCACAAGATCTGGGAACTGGCGCAGCGGCTGGGCCAGCGCGGGGTGAAGGTGAAGTTCGCCATCCACCCGGTGGCCGGGCGCATGCCCGGGCACATGAACGTGCTGCTGGCCGAAGCCGGCGTGCCCTACGACCTGATCGCCGACATGGACGACATCAACCCCGAGTTCGCCAACACCGACGTGGTGCTGGTGATCGGTGCCAATGATGTGGTCAATCCGGTGGCGCGCACCGATCCGGCAAGCCCGATCTACGGCATGCCGGTGCTGGACGTGGTCAATGCGCGCAACGTGGTGGTGATCAAGCGCGGCAAGGGCACCGGCTTTGCCGGCATCGAGAATGCGCTGTTCTACGCCGACAACACCCGCATGCTGTATGGCGATGGTGCCGAGGCCGCGGCCTCGCTGGTGAGCGAACTGAAGGCGCTCGACGGCGGGCATTGAGGGCAGGGGTCGGATCCCTTTCCGCAGGAAAGGGCTCTGACCCACGTTCGGGATCTGGGGTCAGAGCCCTTTCCTGCGGAAAGGGATCCGACCCCATGCACTGTGAATCAGCGCGCCAGCCAGGCGCCGACGACCACGCCCACCGCCAGCCAGATCCATTCCATGGCGCCGTTGGCCAGGCTGGTCAGGGTCCAGGCCAGGTGCGGGCCCATCCGCAACACGGCATCCATCGGGTTCAGCCCCATCGAGCCACCCATCCAGACGCTGGCGATGCACCAGTAGGCCACCGCGCTCACCAGCGCTGTGCCCAGCACCACCAGCGCGATGCGCAGCCGGCCCGGGCCCAGCGTGCCCAGGCGCAGCATGAACGTGAGTTCCAGGGCGGTCACCACCGCCATCCAGCCGACCTGGCGGCCGGTCATCAAGGCCACCAGCACCCAGACCATCGGGGCGACAACCAGGCCCAGCAGCAACATGAAGGGCCAAAGCCAGGTGACGGTCCTGGCACGCGCGGCATTGGAGGACATCGAAGCTCCCTGAAGGACACCCACAGGATACTGTGGTTTGCCGCAGTGCACCGGCGGGGGCAGGGCGGCTGGGCTAGAATGCCGTCTTGCGTGGCTTCGGCCGCGGCCCCATATCGGTCCCCATGTATTCCCGTAGCAGCGAACCTGTCCACTTCGAACGCGATTGCGAGGCCGTGATGGTCCCGCAGGGCGACACCGTGACCCTGCCCGCCGGCAGCTATGGCTATATCACCCAGGCACTGGGCGGCAGCTATTCGGTGTTCGTCGAAGGCAACCTGTTCCGTATCGCCGGCAAGGACGGCGACGCCATCGGCAAGGAGGCGCCGGCCCCGCTGGAGCTGCCCGCCGATGCCACCGATGAACAGGTGGAACAGCTGGTATGGCAGCAGCTGCGCACCTGCTTCGACCCGGAAATTCCGGTCAACATCGTCGAACTGGGCCTGGTCTACGAAGTCGAGATCAAGCACCTGGACGAAGGCCAGCGCGAGATCGACGTGAAGATGACCCTGACCGCACCCGGCTGCGGCATGGGCGACATCCTGGTCGACGACGTGCGCAGCAAGCTCGAGATGATCCCCACTGTGGCCCAGGCCGACGTCGACCTGGTGTTCGACCCGCCGTGGAACCAGCACATGATGTCCGAGGCCGCCCGGCTCGAAACCGGCATGCTTTGACCCACGGCCCGCTGTCCGGCGGGCCCGGCACTACCCGCAACCAGAACAGGAATCCTCCGGTGTCCCAGTCCATTCCCAGCTTCGCCGTCACCCGTTCGGACCACCCGCGCAGCGCTGAAGAGCGCGCCCAGATCCTGGAGAAGCCGGGCTTCGGCCTGCACTTCACCGATCACATGGTGGAAGTGCGCTGGGACAAGGACACCGGCTGGCACAACGCCAACGTGCGTGCCTACGGTCCGCTGCAGCTGGACCCGGCCGCCGCCGTCCTGCATTACGGCCAGGAAATCTTCGAAGGCATCAAGGCCTACCGCCACGCCGACGGTTCGATCTGGACCTTCCGCCCCGATGCCAACGGCCGCCGCCTGCAGCGTTCGGCGCAGCGCCTGGCGCTGCCGGAACTGCCGGTGGAGATCTTCGTCGAATCGCTGAAGCAGCTGATCGCGCTGGACAGCGCTTGGGTGCCGTCGGCCGACGAATCCAGCCTGTACTTCCGTCCGTTCATGATCGGCGACGAAGCCTTCCTCGGCGTGCGCGGCGCGCACAAGGCCGGCTACTACGTCATCGCCAGCCCGGCCGGCCCGTACTTCGCCAAGGGCGTCGCCCCGGTGTCGATCTGGCTGTCCACCGAATACGCACGTGCGGCCAAGGGCGGCACCGGCGCGGCCAAGTGCGGTGGCAACTACGCCGCCTCGCTGCTGCCGCAGCAGAAGGCACAGGCGCAGGGCTGCTCGCAGGTGCTGTTCCTCGATCCGGTCGAAGGCAAGTACCTGGAAGAACTGGGCGGCATGAACGTCTTCCTGGTCTACAAGGACGGCACCCTGGTCACCCCGGAACTGTCCGGCAGCATCCTCGAGGGCATCACCCGCGAGAGCATCCTGCAGCTGGCCCGCGACCGCGGCATGAAGGTCGAAGAGCGCAAGGTCACCATCGACGAGTGGAAGAACGGCGTGGCCTCCGGTGACATCGCCGAAGTGTTCGCCTGCGGTACCGCCGCGGTGGTCACCCCGATCGGCCAGCTCAAGGGCGAGGGCTTCTCGGTGGGCGACATCAACGCTCCGGCCGGCGAAGTGACCATGTCGCTGCGCAAGGAACTGACCGACATCCAGTACGGCCGCCAGCCGGACCGCCACAACTGGCTGGTCAAGCTGGGCTGATCCGCCCGCAACAGGTCTGTAGAGCCGAGCCCACGCTCGGCTGCCGTACCCGGAAAGCCCGTCCCCGCGACGGGCTTTCTGCGTTTCAGGAACCATCCCCGGCAGCCAGCCTGCCGATGTCGGCAAAGACATGGCGGGACAGCCAAAGTCCGGTTCATGTCCGTATAGGACGGGTGAAAGTTCCTTCACCTTCACAAACCCTACACCCATCACGTCTCAGATCAGACATTTCATGTTCCTGAAAAGACGCTGAAAATCTTGTGGAGTCCGTTTCGGGCCATTAGCGTCAACAGCACGGCGGGTCGCAGGGGAATCCGCTGACTGACCGGACTTCGAGCCATGCGTGCACACCTCCATCGCGCGCTCGGGCCGGTGCTTCTGCCGATTCCGGCATTCACACCACTAGAAAGGGAAATTCCGATGTCCCAGGTTTCGCAACTGCGTCTGCGCAGGTCGTGGGTGGTTCTCAGTGCGTCCGTCGTCACCTCCCTGCTGCTGGCCGCCCCGGCCTTCGCTGGCGATGTCCAGCTCAGCGGGTTGAAGTCCGCGCCGGTGCACCAGCAATTCATCGTCAAGTACAAGGACGGCAGCCAGCTGGTGGCCAACACCACTGCACTGGCCTCCTCGCTGAAGACGGCCGCTGCCGGCCTGCCCAGCGCCCAGGGGCGCGCCCTCGGCCTGCAGCAGATCCGCCGCCTGGCCACCGGTCCGAGCGTGGTGCGCTCCGACCGCGCGCTGGACCAGGCCGAATCCGAGCTGCTGATGCGCAAGCTCGCCGCCGACCCGAACGTCGAGTACGTGGAAGTCGACCAGATCATGCGTGCCACGCTGACCCCGAACGATGCCCGCCTGAGCGAGCAGTGGGGCTTCGGCACGTCCAACGCCTCGATCAACGTGCGCCCGGCCTGGGACAAGGCCACCGGCACCGGCGTGGTCGTGGCCGTCATCGATACCGGCATCACCAGCCACCCGGATCTGAACGCCAACATCCTGCCCGGCTACGACTTCATCAGCGATGCCGCGATGGCGCGCGATGGCGGCGGCCGCGACAACAACCCGAACGACGAGGGTGACTGGTACGCCGCCAACGAGTGCGGCGCCGGTTATCCGGCCTCCAGCTCCAGCTGGCACGGCACCCATGTGGCCGGCACCATCGCCGCGGTGACCAACAACAGCACCGGCGTGGCCGGTACCGCCTACAACGCCAAGGTCGTGCCGGTGCGCGTGCTCGGCAAGTGCGGCGGCTACACCTCGGACATCGTCGACGCCATCACCTGGGCCTCCGGTGGCACGGTCAGCGGCGTGCCGGCCAACGCCAACCCGGCGGAGGTCATCAACATGTCGCTGGGTGGCGGCGGCAGCTGCTCGACCACCTACCAGAACGCCATCAACGGCGCAGTCGGCCGTGGCACCACCGTGGTGGTGGCCGCCGGCAACGAGTCGGCCAACGTCTCCACCTCGGTGCCGGCCAACTGCGCCAACGTCGTGGCTGTCGCTGCGACCACCTCGACCGGCGCCAAGGCCAGCTTCTCCAACTACGGCACCGGCATCGACATCTCCGCACCGGGCGCGAACATCCTCTCCACCCTCAACACCGGCACCACGGTGCCGGCCAGCGCAACCTACGCCTCCTACAACGGCACCTCGATGGCGGCGCCGCACGTGGCCGGCGTGGTCGCGCTGATGCAGTCGGTGGCACCCTCGCCGCTGAGCCCGGCGCAGGTGGAGAGCATCATCAAGAGCACCGCACGTCCCTTGCCGGGCGCCTGCTCGGGCGGCTGCGGCGCAGGCATCATCGATGCCGATGCAGCGGTCACCGCGGCCATCAACGGTACCGGCGGCGGCAACCCGAACCCGGGTGGCACCGTGCTGCAGAACAACGTGCCGGTGACCGGCCTGGGGGCCTCCAGCGGTGCTTCGCTCAGCTACACGGTGCAGGTGCCGGCCGGCCGCTCGCAGCTGCGCGTGGCGATCAGCGGCGGCAGCGGTGATGCCGACCTGTACGTGCGCCAGGGCAGCGCCCCGACCGACACGACCTACACCTGCCGCCCGTACCTGAGCGGCAACAATGAAACCTGCACCATCAACAGCCCCGCCGCCGGCACCTGGCATGTCCGGGTGAAGGGTTACAGCACCTTCTCGGGCGTCAGCCTCAACGCCCAGTACTGAGCCCAAGTCCCTCTCCAAGGGCACGCCCCGGCTTCGGCCGGGGTGTTTTTCTGGGGCCGAACCCACGCTCGGCTGTCAGGGAGCTGCCGAGCATGGGCTCGGCACTAGAGGTTCGTCAGACCGACTCGAACCGGTTGGCCGCCACGTTCTTGCGCACATGCTGCGGATCGAAGATGCGGCCGTTCATCGCGATGTACACGCCGGTCGGCAGCGACTGCACCGCACCGATCGCACAGCCGATGTTGAACTCCGCATCCGAGCCACGGAAGCGTGCCGGGCTCAGCGCGCCGGTCATCACGATGGTCTTGTCCGGGATCGTCGCCAGCACCTGGCCGGTCTGCACCATCGAATCAGTGCCATGGGTGACCAGCACGTGCCGGGTCGCCTGCGCGGCGATGGTCGCGCGGATCAGCTCGCGGTCATCGTCGTTGATGTGCAGCGAATCCTTGCGCAGGATCGGAATCACGTTGAAGCGGAAGGTCACCCCGAGCTCCCGCAGGATCATGCCGATCTGCGGATCACCGATCTGGTAGTCCGACTTGTCGTCGAAGTAGATCTTGTCGATCGTGCCACCGGTGGTGACGACCAGGAGCTCTTCCATCATGTGCATGCGCGAAACCAGGACAGGTACAGCGGCGCGGGGCCGGGAACACAGATGATAAGGCCCGGCGGCCGCAGCGTCAGCGTCGCTTGCTGAAGCGGGCGCGCAACCCCGGCAGGCTGGCGGCGAAGATGACCAGCAAAGCCAGGGCCGTCTCGATCAGCGCCAGCCAGCGGGTCTCCGGGTGGCTCCATGCACTCATCACGCCATGGCTGAACCAGCCCAGGGCCAGCACCGAGGCCCAGAAGCCGGCCTTGCGCCAGCCCAGGCGCAGGGCGATGGCCAGTGCCAGGGGCGGTGCGGTGAACACCAGCTGGGTGGCCAGCCAGTGCTTGTCATTGATGAACCAGCCCACGTACAGCGCCGCCAGGCCCAGCAGGGCCAGCAGCAGGACCGTGCGCGGCGCGGTATTCATCGGGCCAGCCGCTGTGCGATGTCGGCCACCCGGCGGCCCAGCGCGCGGGCCAGGACGGCCTCGTCGTCGGTCGGCTGCGGGTCGTCTGCTGCACCGGCCACATGGCTGGCGCCGTAAGGCGTACCGCCACTGGTGGTATGGCTCAGCGCCGGTTCGGTGAAGGGAATGCCGACGATCAGGCAGCCGTGGTGCAGCAGCGGCACCTGCATCGACAGCAGGGTCGATTCCTGGCCGCCGTGCATCGAGGCGGTGGAGGTGAACACACCGGCAGGCTTGCCGGCCAGGGTGCCGTTGACCCACTCCGCGCCCAGGCCATCGAGGAAATGCTTGACCGGTGCGGCCATGTTGCCGAAGCGCGTCGGGCTGCCGAGCAGCACGCCCTGGCAGTCGGCCAGGTCCTGCACGCTCACGTAGGGCGCGCCGTCATCGGGTACCGGCGGCTGCGCGGTCTGGGTCACTGCGGCCACCGGCGGCACCGTGCGCAGGCGCGCGGTCATGCCCGGCACTTCGCCGATGCCCCGCGCGATCTGGCGCGCCAGCCGTGCCACCGAACCGCCCCGGCTGTAGTAAAGCACCAGAATCTCGCCCATCGCGTGCAGGTCTCCTCATCGTGTGGATGCCAGTATGGCTATCCTGCATCGATTCCGCATCGGGTACCCTTTCGCCGATGGAACCTCTGGATACGCTCAACCTGTGGATGGAGCGCGCGCGGGATCGCGCACGGGCCGCCAGCTTCGGTCGCTTCCTCTGGCGCCGCTTCCTCGACGACCGCCTGTTCCAGGCGGCCGCGGCGCTGGCCTACACCACCGTGTTCGCGCTGGTGCCGCTGGCGATCGTGGTCTTCGGGGTGCTGTCGGCATTCCCGGTGTTCGACCGCTGGAGCGACCAGCTCAGCGACTACGTGTTCTCCAACTTCGTGCCCAGCGCCGCGCGCGCGGCGGAGGGCTACCTGCGGCAGTTCTCGGCCAGTGCCGGCCAGCTCACCGCCGCCGGCTTCATCGCCCTGGTGGTTTCGCTGCTGATCACCCTCAACAGCGTCGAGGAAACCTTCAACCAGATCTGGCGGGTGGGCAGCACGCGGCCCAAGCTGACCCGCTTCCTGGTCTACTGGACCGTGCTGACCCTGGGCGCCATGCTCGCGGCCGCTTCGCTGGCAGTGTCGGCGCGGGTGTTCGCGATGCCGCTGTTCGGCACCCAGGAAGGGCGCTGGCTGGCCGACCTGTCGCTGCGGCTGGCGCCGGTGCTGATCGAGTTCGTCTGCATCATGCTGATGTTCCGCGTGGTACCGCACCACACGGTGAAGTGGCGGCATGCGATTCCCGGCGCGGTGCTGGCGGCGGTATTGCTTGAGCTGATCAAGTGGGGCATCGGTGCCTACCTGGGCAGCTTCCAGTCCTACCAGAAGCTCTACGGCACGGTTGCCTTCGTGCCGATCCTGCTGCTGTGGATCTACCTGTGCTGGGTGGCGGTGCTGCTGGGGGCTTCGCTGGCCTCGTCGATGGCCGCCTTCCGCTACCAGCCGGTGGAGCTGCGCCTGCCGCAGGGCTTCGAGTTCTACGGCCTGCTGCGCCTGCTCGGGCGCTTCCACCATGCGCGCGGCAAGGGCCGCGGCCTGGCCGACGATGAGATCCTGCGGCTGGAGCCGATGCTGACCGATTCGCTGTTGCAGGACCTGGCCTGCAACCTGCAGGACATCGGCCTGCTGCGCCGCGACGAGCGTGGCGAGTGGCTGCTGGCGCGCGACCTGGACCAGGTCAGCCTGGCCGACCTCTACGAATGCACCCAGTTGCGCATCCCGGTGTCCGAGCAGCACCTGCCGTACCGCGATGACAGCCTGGGCCAGGCCGCGCTGGCCGCCCTGGACGAACTTCGCCTGCCGCTGCGCGAGCGCCTCAAGCGCCGTGTCAGCGACATCTACCCTGATTCCGGAGACACACCATGATCCGCACGCCCTTGTTGAAGGCCCTGCCGCTTGCCCTGCTGCTGGCCCTGGCCGCCTGCAAGCCCGCGCAGGAACCGACCCCGGCCAGCAGCACGCCGCCGGCCCAGGCACCGGCGCCCGCGCCCCCGGCAGCTGCGGAAGGTACCGACGAGAACCCGGCCGAGCGCACCACGGCCGAGTTCCCGGCGTTGAAGATGAAGGCCATCGACGGCAGCGAGTACGACCTGGCCGCGCACCGCGGCAAATGGGTGGTGGTGAATTTCTGGGCGACCTGGTGTGCACCGTGCCGCAAGGAGATGCCGGAGCTGTCGGCGTTGCACGCGATGCGCAGCAACGTCGAGGTGGTGGGCCTGGCCTACGAGGACATCGAGACGCCGGAGATGCAGGCGTTCCTGGCCAAGCATCCGGTGACCTATCCGATCGTGGTGGTAGACCCGTTCGACCCGCCGGCCGACTTCGCGATCCCGCGCGGCCTGCCGCTGACCCACCTGATCGACCCGAAGGGCAAGGTCGCGCACACGTTCCTGGGGCCGGTGACCGCTGCTGACATCGAACAGCAGATCGCTGCTGCGAAGTAGGTTTTTTTTATGCAGGGCTTGCAGCCCTGCACCTGCAGAATCAACGTCAACGTCAAAGGCCTGCATTCCGTGGGATGGCGGGGTGGGTCCGGTTGAGGGGGACGCCGTAAACCCATCCATGGGGGCTTGGTCGCGGCATCCATGCCGCTCACACCCCCTCAACCGG